>JBEVVH010000157.1:0-8106 GCA_040507245.1 Candidatus Thiodiazotropha sp. | reverse complement strand
CGCACTGAGAGCCTGCACCACCCGAAGGCACAATGATGCCGATAGCCCGATCAGGACAGTGTGTACGAATGCTCATCGAGGCCCAAGGTCCGAAGTACCTTACAAGGAGGCCGAATATACGGCAGCAAACCTGTCCCTGACATCAACCACAAGATGCCTTGCAAATGGGGAGGAGACCATATACGGGTGCAGCGTAGCGGAACCCGGGAAATCTCGCCGAAGCTTCCTGACCTTGCGATTTCGTGTGCCTGCATTAGGTCGGCGTCACATCTTCCCGGGTTACGCGTTGCTTCACCCGGGCTACGGGTCGGCGGTTTGCACCCCAATCACAACCTCCGTGGCAACGTAGCTCGGGTGCAGCGCAGCGGAACCCGGGAAATCTCTCCGAAGCCTCCCGGCCATGGGATTTCGTGTGCCTGCATCCGATCGGTGCCACCCCCCCCCCCGGGTTACTCGTTGCGTCGCCCGGGCTACGGGGATGTGCAGGCGCTCTGACTAGGCCTTCAGGCTGGCGTGGGCAGCGGCCAGACGGGCCACGGGCACCCGGGGCGCCGAACAGGAGACGTAGTTGAGACCGACCTTGTGACAGAAGGCGATTGAACTTGGGTGACCGCCATGTTCGCCGCAGATACCGACGCTCAGATCCGTCTTGATGCTGCGCCCCCACTCCACCGCAAGGCCCATCAACTTACCCACTCCCTTTTCATCCAACACCTCGAAGGGGTTGTCCTTGAGGATACCGTTCTGGTTGTACATGGGCAGGAACTTGTTTTCCGCATCCTCGCGGGAGAAGGAGAAGGTGGCCTGAGTCAGGTCGTTGGTGCCGAAGGAGAAGAACTCGGCCTCTTCCGCCAGGGATTCGGCGCGCATGCAGGCACGCACCACTTCGATCATGGTGCCGAAACGGAAATTCAGCTTGTGCCCGGACTTCTGTTCCACATCCTGGCGGATTTCGTCAACCATGCTCTTGACCAGCTTCAGCTCCTCGGCGGTACACACCTGGGGCACCATGATCTGCGGATGCACCTCCAGATCCTTGGCGGCACACTCGGCGGCGGCCTCTAGAATGGCGCGGATCTGCATGCCGTAGATCTCAGGGAAGGTGATACCCAGACGTACCCCGCGATGACCCAGCATCGGGTTGGTCTCGGTCAGCGCCCGCACTTTACGCAGCATGGTCTCTTTCTTCTCGATCGCCTGTTCCACCAGAGTCTCATCCACGATGTGGCGCAGATCGTCAGCCTCGGTCTTGGCCCGGCTCGGCTCCTCCAGCAGCATCAGGCTGCCGGCCAGTACGTTCATGCCACGCACGGAATTACGCAGGTGCCGCAGTTCCTCCAGATCAGAGAGCAGTTGCTGCTCGGTGGGCAGAAACTCGTGAATCGGCGGATCCAGCAATCGGATGGTGACCGGCCGGGGCGCCATCACTTCGAGGATCGCCTTGAAGTCACCCCGCTGCATGGGCAGCAGCTTGTCCAGTGCCGCCTGACGCTGCGCCGGGGTTTCGGCGACGATCATCTCGATCACCACCGGCAGTCGATCCACCGCGTTGAACATACGCTCGGTGCGACACAGACCTATGCCCATGGCCCCGTACTTGATGGCCCGGCTGGCGTCCGTAGCGGTATCCGCATTCGCCATCACCCGCAGGTAGGCAGCCTCATCAGCCCAGCGCAGCAACCGGTTGAGTTCTTCGGTGAAGTCGGGTTCCACCATGGGGATCTCGCCCAGGTAGACATTACCGCTGCTGCCGTCGATGGTGATCATGTCACCTTCACGGATCAGGGTGCCCCGGGCCAGCGCCTCGCGGCGCTGTACGTCCACGCTGATGCCCTCGGCACCGGCGACACAGGGTTTGCCCATACCCCGGGCCACCACCGCGGCATGGGAGGTCTTGCCGCCGCGGCTGGTGAGTATGCCCTGAGCGGCGAAGAAACCGTGGATATCCTCAGGCTTGGTCTCTTCACGCACCAGGATCACCTTGAGGCCCTGCTCCTTACCCATGAGTTCGGCCCGGTCGGCATCGAACACGGCCCTGCCGCTGGCCGCCCCGGGAGACGCGGGAAGACCCTGGGCGACCGGTTCACCCTTGAAATTGCTGTCCAGGCGAGGATAGAGCATCTGCTCCAGGTGGGAGGGGTCGATGCGCAGCAGGGCCTGTTCCTTGCTGATCAGGCCCTCCTCCACCATCTCCACCGAGGTTCTCACCATGGCGGTGGCGTTCATCTTTCCGTTGCGGGTCTGCAGGCAATAGAGAGTGCCGCGCTCGATGGTGAATTCGAAATCCTGGACCTCTTTATAATGAGTCTCCAGTTTCTGACGCAGTTCCTCGAGTTGCACCGCGATATCAGGCATCTCATCGGCCAGGCGCGCAATCGGCTTGGGTGTGCGGATACCTGCCACCACGTCCTCACCCTGGGCATTCACCAGGTACTCGCCGAACAGCTTGTTCTCCCCGGTGCCGGGATTGCGGGTAAACGCCACCCCGGTGGCGGAGTCGTTGCCCCGGTTGCCGAACACCATGGTGCAGACGTTCACTGCGGTGCCGTTGGCCATGTCGGGGGTGATGTTGAACTGACGCCGGTAGTCCACCGCGCGCTTACCCATCCAGGAGCCGAACACCGCCTTGATGGCGATCTCCAGCTGGTCATAGGGATTCTCCGGAAACGGCCGTCCGGTATGGGTCTCGAAGACCTTGAGAAATCGCTGCGCAATCTCCTCGAGATCGCCTGCCGAGAGGCCCACATCCTCACTCACCCGGGCATTCTGCTTGACCGCCTCGAACTCCTCGTCGAAGGCCTCGTCGGGCACCCCCATGGCCACCTTGCCGAACAGCTGGATGAAGCGCCGGTAGGCATCGTAGCCGAATCGGGGATCGCCGGTCTGTTCGATTACGCCCTCAAGGGTCTGGCCGTTGAGTCCCAGGTTGAGGATGGTGTCCATCATGCCCGGCATCGACATCGCCGAGCCGGAACGCACCGATACCAAGAGGGGATTTTTCGCGTCGCCGAATCCCTTTCCGGTCAGTTTCTCGACCTCCGCCATATGTTTACGCACATCGTCGATGAGATCGTCCGGCAGGCTCTTGTCACCGCTGGCCAGATAGTCGAGACACGCCTCAGTGCTGATCACGAACCCCGGGGGAACATTCAAACCGAACTGGGTCATTTCACAAAGGTTGGCGCCTTTGCCCCCCAAAAGTTTCTTGTTCTTGCCGTCGCCTTCGTGAAACGCAAAGACACGTCGATTCTGACTCATGATAGGACCTCTTCTGTATTTTTCTTTCGGATTAGGCAGGAGACACCAGGACGCTGTGAACCGTGTAGGGTGCACTCCGTGTTGTTAAACCCACAGACGGACAGCCGAGAAACCGGAATTGTCATAGGTACAGATCCGGCGCGAATCTCAGACGGTTGTTGTTGGCAGGTTTCGCAAGTTTAAGAATAGACCGGTTTCCGTCTCGGGATGGCCTGTCTCTGTACAATCCCGCTACGTCGCACGGACCTTAGGGATTCACACACTTTTTTATTGATAGCAGGTTATAATACTCCTTTTCTGTTGCTGAGCCATTACGCAGAGACCCATGGAAAAAACCTATAATCCGCACGCCATCGAACAGCGCTGGTATCAGACCTGGGAGGAGCGCGGCTACTTCGCGCCCAGCCAGACCGGGGATGCCAATTACTGCATCATGATTCCACCGCCCAACGTCACCGGCAGCCTGCACATGGGACACGGGTTCAACAACACCATCATGGACACCCTGATCCGTTACCACCGGATGAAGGGCGACCGCACCCTCTGGCAACCAGGCACCGACCATGCGGGCATCGCCACCCAGATGGTGGTGGAGCGGCAACTGGAGGCGGAACAGCGCAAACGCCACGACCTGGGGCGGGAAAAATTCATCGAGCGCATCTGGGAGTGGAAGCAGGAATCCGGCGGCAACATCACCCGCCAGCTGCGCCGTCTCGGCTCTTCTCTGGATTGGCAGCATGAGCGCTTCACCATGGACGAAGGACTCTCCGAGGCGGTGAAAGAGGTCTTCGTCCGTCTCTATGAGGAGGGACTGATCTACCGGGGCAAACGCCTGGTCAACTGGGACCCGAAACTGCACACCGCCGTGTCCGACCTGGAGGTGCTCTCCGAGGAGGAGAACGGCTTCATGTGGCATATCCGCTACCCCCTGAGCAACGGTCAGGGTCAGCTGGTGGTGGCCACCACCCGGCCGGAGACCCTGCTGGGCGACTGCGCGGTGGCGGTGAACCCCACAGACGAACGCTATAAGCATATGATCGGCGAACTGCTGGAACTGCCCCTGACCGGGCGGCGCATCCCGATCATCGCCGATGAAGAGCACGTGGATCCCGAGTTCGGTACCGGCTGCGTGAAGATCACCCCGGCCCACGACTTCAACGACTATGGTGTGTGGCAACGTCACCGGGACGAGATCAGCATCAGCGAGCAGGCCCACGGCGGATTGATCAACATCTTCACCATCGACGCGGCAATCCGTCCCAACGAGGACGAAGAGGGTCACCTGATCCCGGAAAAATACATCGGACTCGACCGTTACGAGGCCCGCAAACGGGTGGTCGCGGACCTGGAGGCGCAGGGTCTGCTCCTTAAGGTCGATAAACACAAGCTGATGGTGCCCCGGGGCGATCGTTCCGGCGCGGTCATCGAACCCTTCCTCACCGACCAGTGGTACGTGAAGATCGCCCCTCTGGCCAAACCGGCCATCGAAGCGGTGGAGAGCGGGCGGATCCGCTTCGTTCCGGACAACTGGAAGAACACCTACTTCGAGTGGATGCGCAACATCCAGGACTGGTGCATCAGCCGCCAGATCTGGTGGGGTCACCGGATTCCCGCCTGGTACGACAACGAAGGCAATGTCTATGTCGGACGCGACGAAGCGGAAGTGCGGCGCACTCACCAGTTGTCCGACGACTACCCCCTGCGCCAGGACGAGGACGTCCTCGACACCTGGTTCAGCTCCGCGCTGTGGCCTTTCTCCACCCTCGGCTGGCCCGAGCAGACCGATCGGCTGAACAACTTTTATCCCACCAGCGTGCTGGTGACCGGGTTCGACATCATCTTCTTCTGGGTGGCGCGGATGATCATGATGGGGCTCAAGTTCATGGACGATGTCCCCTTTCACGAGGTTTATGTGCATGGCCTGGTGCGCGATTCCCACGGCGACAAGATGTCCAAGTCCAAGGGCAACGTACTCGATCCCATCGACCTGATCGATGGCATTGAACTCGAGGCGCTGCTGAAGAAACGCACCAGCGGCATGATGCAGCCGCAGCTGGCAAAAAAGATCGAGCAGCAGACCCGCAAGGAGTTTCCCGACGGCATCCCCAGCTTCGGCACCGACTCCCTGCGCTTCACCTTTGCCGCGCTGGCGGCCACCGGCCGGGACATCAAGTTCGATATGGGCCGTATCGAGGGCTACCGCAATTTCTGCAACAAGCTGTGGAACGCCTCCCGCTATGTGATGATGAACGTGGAGGGCCAGGACTGCGGTGTTGGCGCGGCAAAAACCGGCCATTCGGAGCCGGTCTCGGAACTGCAACGCTCCCTGGCCGACCGCTGGATCCTGTCCCGCCTGCAGAAGGCCAAACAGGCCGTAGCGGACGCCATCGAGGGCTATCGCTTCGATCACGCCGCACAGGCGATCTACGAGTTCACCTGGAACGAGTACTGCGACTGGTACCTTGAGCTGAGCAAACCGGTGCTCAATGACCCCAACGCCAGTGAAGCGGCCAAACGGGGCACCCGCAGGACCCTGGTCCGGGTTCTGGAGAACCTGCTGCGTCTGGCGCACCCGATCATGCCCTTCATTACCGAGGAGATCTGGCAGCGGGTTGCCCCGCTTGCGGGTGTCGAGGGTGACACCGTCATGAACCGGCCCTTCCCGACCCGACGCGAGTCATTGATCGATGAAGCGGCGGAGCAGGAGATGACCTGGGTGATGCAGTTCATTCTGGGAATTCGCAAGATCAAGGGCGAGATGAACATCGCCCCCGCCAAACAGGTTCCGGTACTGCTGGCCAACGCCAGCGAGACGGACCAGAGCCTGGCGCTCAGACACCGGCCCTTCCTCGATTTCCTGGCCCGCACCGAATCCATCGAGGTGCTTCCGGCGGACGATCACGGCCCGGAATCCGCCACCGCCCTGGTGGGCGAGATGAAGGTGCTCATCCCCCTGGCTGGACTGATCGACAAGGATGCGGAGATCAAGAGGCTGGAGAAAGAGATCAGCCGTTTGCAGGGCGATGCGGAGCGAACCGAGAAGAAACTCGACAACCCCAGTTTCGTCGACAAGGCACCGCCCGCCGTGGTGCAGAAGGAGCGCGACAAACTCAATGAGAATCTCAAGGCATTGGAGAGCCTGCGCGCCCAACTGGAAAAGATCCAGTCGTTGTGACCGGCCTCATTGGGCGTTCGTTCCCGACAGTGGGTTCGAACGCTCGATCAAATTCCCGGGCGCCTCTGATCGACTCGTCCCCACGCTTTGCGTGGGAATGCATACGTAGGTCAATTGGTATTGCCTAAGCCTGGGATGCAAACCCGACGCGGGGTCTGCATTCCCACGCAGAGCGTGGGAACGAGGGTTATCTCAAATCCGCTGTGAGACCAATCATTGTGCGGAGCTTAAGACAGCATCCTGTGCAACAGCATCACCACCAGCAGCAATCCCAGAACCCACACCAGCACGACACCGAACAATCGCAACAAAGCCTTGTTGCGCAGCGGTGTGTCATCCGCCTGCAGCGTTGCATAAAACCGATCCACATCCAGCGGGTTGGCCACCTCATGATCCGGATTCTCCAACAGAGCCACCGCATCCCCCCACTGGTCGTCGACATACACCCACAGGCTCGCACCGGAAAACAGGATCGGATTCACCATGCGCACCGCATGCTCATCGGTGACAAAGGCGGGAATACCGTTTTCCTCCAACAGTCCCTTGAGCGTGTAGAGTGTGTTCGTGTCGTTGTTCTTGGTTACGAGTTTCATGGTGCGGCATCACCAAAGTGAAGATGACTGAGTCCAGCAATGAAACTGTAACAAATTCCCTGGGCGATCATGATATTTTGAATCGAACCCCTGTAACTGACTCTGAAAAACGGCTATCCGATATGACTGACACCAATGACTTTGACTACAACGAGGAGTGGCTCCAGGCAGAGCTGGACGAGGCATTCGATGAGGATTTCGAACTCGAAATTTCGGAACCGGCCCTGTCTTTGGAACTGCGGCGTATCTACAAGGAAAAACATCCTGCCACCCTCGACCGCAAGGTCTACTTCAAGGCACTGCTGACACTTCAGGCGGAGCTGATCAAATTGCAGGATTGGGCCCAGGAAACCGGTGAGAAGATCGTGGTGGTCTTCGAAGGCCGGGACGCTGCGGGCAAAGGGGGTGTGATCAAGCGCATCACCCAACGTCTCAATCCGCGTGTCTGCCGGGTCGTCGCCCTGTCCAAACCCTCCGAGCAGGAGCGCACCCAGTGGTATTTCCAACACTACGTGACCCACCTGCCATCCGCGGGCGAGATCGTGCTGTTTGACCGCTCCTGGTACAACCGTTCTGGGGTCGAGCGGGTGATGGGATTCGCCTCTCCCCAGCAGGTGGAGCAGTTTTTCAATGATGTGCCGGAGTTCGAGCGTTCACTGGTCAGGTCCGGAATCCGCCTGATCAAATACTGGTTCTCGATCACCGACGAAGAGCAGCAACTGCGCTTTCTGATGCGCATCCATGATCCGCTGAAACAGTGGAAACTCAGTCCCATGGATCTCCAGTCCCGAATCCGCTGGGAGGACTACACCAAGGCCAAGGAGGACACCCTGGCGCGCACCAATATCCCCGAGGCGCCCTGGTTCATCGTCGAGGCGAATGACAAGAAGCGGGCCAGGCTCAACTGCATACATCACCTGCTGCAACAGATTCCCTACAAGGATGTGCCTAACGACAACATCGCATTGCCTGAGCGGGTGTTCAATGAGAACTATTAACTCGGCTCAATAATAGGGAGAT
This sequence comes from Candidatus Thiodiazotropha sp., assembly GCA_040507245.1. Taxonomy (GTDB): domain Bacteria; phylum Pseudomonadota; class Gammaproteobacteria; order Chromatiales; family Chromatiaceae; genus Thiodiazotropha. The sequence goes on along the minus strand of JBEVVH010000157.1, from coordinate 60 downwards.
ATTTTAACGGATATCACGTATTATTCCCGGATGGAAAAAATTGATGCACGAACACTAACA
>JBEVVH010000156.1:0-8127 GCA_040507245.1 Candidatus Thiodiazotropha sp. | reverse complement strand
CCGGGGCACTAATAGGCTGTCAAAGATCGAATCGATTTTGGTGGACTTGGATGTCCCAAAATCTTTCATGAGATCGAAGACTCGCTTGCCATGACAACCCTTGTCAGCCCAGGGGATGATACCAAACCCGGGGCAGGCTCAGGTTTTGAGTCACTCCTGGGTTATGATCTGGTCATGGAATGGTGGATGCACATGACAGCCTTTCAGCAGATGATGCTCGTGCTCGGGTTGGTCAGCCTGGTATTGCTGGCCTGGATTCTGACCTGGCTGGCGCGCCTGCTCGACAATCAACTCAAGGATCAGCAGGCCCGGCTGCATCAGCAGCAGATTGTGCAGGACCATTTGCTGGAGCTTGAACGCCGCCAGACTCAGGAGCAGGGTGCATTGCGGGAGCTGCTCTCGGAACGGATCGCCAAAGCCATGCTCTCCCAGCAACGCCTGTTGCACAGCATGCAGCAAAGTCTCGAGGAGAGAGCCGAGCGGCAATTGCAGACGCTGGAACGCCGATTCGCAGAAATGCAGCAGCTGTTGGGCGGTGATGCGGGCCGTCTGCGCCTGGAGTTGCTGGAGCAGTTCGAGACCCTGAAAAAGGCGGTCAGCGAGAACCTGGCGGATGGCCGTCTGCAGCAGCAGGAGAAGCTGGCCGAAGTGGGTGAGCGCCTCAGCCGTTCCCTGCGCGAACACCGGGAGGCGTTCGACGAACACCAGTTGCAAAGCATGAGACGCCAGCAGGAGACCCTCCACGAGGGTATGGCCGAGGTGCGTAAACAGGTGGCGGAGGCGCTTGCTCAGCATGCGGACAATCTGGGTAAGAGGGTACTGGGTCTGACCGAGACCACGGACCAGCGCCTCAGGGAGATCAGCGGTCAGGTGGAAAAACGCCTCAATGAGGGCTTTGAGAAGACCACTGAAACCTTCCAGCAGGTCCTGACCCACCTCACCCGCATCGATGAAGCACAGAAAAAGATCACCGAACTGTCCAGCAACGTGGTCTCTCTGCAGGAGGTGCTGGCGGACAAACGTTCCCGGGGGGCCTTTGGCGAGGTGCAGTTGTCCGCCCTGGTGCGTAACGTGATGCCGGAATCGGGGTTTGCTCTGCAACATACCCTGAGCAACGGAAAGCGGGCGGATTGCGTCCTGTTTCTGCCCGATCCCACCGGCAACGTGGTCATCGACGCCAAGTTCCCCCTCGAGTCCTATCAGCGCATGCTCGACGATCAGCTTGCCGAGTCAGACCGGGTCCAGGCTCAGCGGCAGTTCCGTGCGGATATCCGCAAACACATGGACGATATCGCCAACCGCTACATCATTCCCGGCGAAACCTCCGATGGTGCGGTCATGTTCATTCCCGCTGAAGCGGTGTTTGCGGAGATCCATGCCCATTTTCCCGACCTGGTCGAAGAGGCCTTCCGCAAACGTGTCTGGCTGGTTTCCCCGACCACCATGATGGCCATACTCACCACTGCACGGGCGGTCATGAAGGATGCGGCCACCCGTGAGCAGGTGCACATCATTCAGGAACATCTGCGCGCGCTGTCCCAGGATTTTGGTCGCTTCCAGACGCGCATGGACAATCTAGCCCGGCACATCGGCCAGGCCCATCAGGACGTCAGCGATGTGAATGTATCGGCCCGTAAGATCACGTCCCGTTTCGAAAAAATCGAACAGGTGGAGTTGCAGGAAACCTCAGGGCCGGATCTGCCGGTGTTTCGCAAGCAGACACTTCTCGAGCAGGGTGAGGAGTGAATTTTCAAAAGGGGACGCGGAGAAAACGGATTGGATTTGCTGGAAGATCACCGGGTACCGCACAGAGTGCGGTACCCGGTTTGAGCAAGTTTTAACGTACCACCTGAATCCTGACTTCATCGGTATCGGTGGCGCCATCATCGTCAGTTACGGTCAACTCAAACACCAACTCATCGCGATCGTCATGGGTCATGCGAGGTGCACGGAACAGAACGATGCCAGGGGTTGATGTTGGGTAAAACCTCACCGACGAACCCGACAGCTGATACCAGTCGTAGGCGACCAGGGAACCATCCGGATCATAGGAGTCCGTCCCGTCCAGGAGCGAGAGGCGGCGCGACCGGGTTACCCGGTCGTCGCCTGCATTGCTGACAGGCAGTTCATTAGCGGGCGGGAGAGGTTGGTTCTTGTTCAGCAATGTAACAAGGCCGTTATTGTAATCAGCAATCACAACATCTGCCATGCCGTCGCTGTTGATGTCCCCTACGGCCAGGCCATGAGGATTGTAGTGGCTCGCATACGGAATTGGATACAGTGCTTCCGCGGCAAGAGAGCCATCCGTCAATTGCTCATAGACGCCCAGCCTTAACCACCCTCCATGAAGCACTATGACATCGGCGTGCTGGTCAGCAGTTACATCCGCGATATCAAGTGATTCCGGTATGTCGTTAGAGGCCAGGTTTACAGGCTGATTCAAAACTCCCTGGGATGACTGGGCGAATATCGCAATGTTTGAAGAGGGTGAATTTCCTCCATATGAGACCACTACATCCGCGAGTTGATCGCCGTTGATATCGCCAATACCCAGGCCCCTTGTTGTTTCGTTTCCACCCAAGTCATAGAACATGACATCACTGAATGTCCCATCGCTCAGTTGAGGCAAAACAGCAAGATTGTCAAAGCTGTAAGATTGACCGCTCATGACAACAATATCGGTCAATCCATCGTTGTTGATGTCACCCAGTTCCAGGTCGTCATAGCCGCCATGCGGTGCGAAATACCCTGCGGAAAAGTCCAGGGTTCCATTGTCGTTCTGAAGAAAAACACCCGCCTCTGAGCCGCTCCAGCCAATTCCGGCGAGGTCGCTCATTCCATCACCATTCAGGTCGCCAGCACGTATCCGAAGCGAAAATGGAGTGGTGATCAGGGTGCTGGTTGACAATTCGCCCGCTTCGTCTTGGTAAAAGATCTCGATGCCACTGCCGGTTTCGCCAACGACGACATCCATCAATCCATCACTGTTGAGGTCGGCAATGTCCACTGAGGTCGGACGGCTAACGTAACTTGCCTGGGTTGAATATATTACCGGTGGTGAGAGTGTCCCGTTGTCATCCTGAATAAACACGAACAGTTTAAAGTCGTTCTCAGGGTCGTTTGCATAGGATGTGGTCAGGATTACGTCGTTTTTGCCGTCGTTGTTGATGTCACCGATCACTACGGCTTCAGGCTGCGAACCTGTCGCCGTCGCGGTATAGGGTGAAAAATCATCCGCAGCGATGACCCCGCTGGAGGCTGCTGTCAAGCCGGTTGCCACACTGGCAACTATCCATGACTTCGTTCTGATATCCATTTCTTTCTCCTTGATAAGTTGTATCCAATAAAATTTTGTGATCGGTTTTGGAGTGCGGCAACACTCAATGTTGGCCCCTGCTATTGTTGTGCGACTGAGAATTCATGCCAGAATCACCGGTTCAGAGCAGCTTGTTCGCCAACCTGACCTGGTGATAGTAGAGCAGGTTCTTCTCGATGTAGCTGTGCAGTGAACGCATCCAGCGCTCCCTGAAATTGACGGTGGAGGGAATTTCACTGAGCAGGATCTGTTGCTCCGAGATGCTGACCTTGACTTTCGCCTTGCCGTCATAAATCGCAATGATCTGGTTTTTGCCATGATCAGTGATGATCCAGTTATTGCGAATCAAGACATCCAATATGGACTTTTTGACTTCGAGCGGGTTGACATCGTAAGGCTCCAGGTCGATGGCCTGTGTGAGATTTGTTTCCCGTTCGATGACATCGTAGGCGTAAGCGGGTAGGGCGGTCATCAGCAAACTGATGGCCAAAAGCAACATCCTCATTGAACGACTCCTTGATACCTGTCCTGGTCGGGAAAAATGCAGTCCTGGATAATGTGTGCTTTATAATCCAAATGCAGGCAAGAGTGAAACGCAGATCGGCATTGGGGAATTAGAAGTACAGCCAGCTCACCGCACCAGACACGTCAATCCTCTGTCTTCTTCGCTTCAGGTTAGCTTCTATGGTGTGATTGGTGATTACTTCACTTTGATATAGACTGAAATTTTGAACGGATTTCATCGGTACAGTTATCGGGAAGTGTAATCTGTGCCCGCCAGATGTTCATGACAACAGGTGTTTGCCTGGTGCCTGCCGGTCAGCACAAACAAGGTGTCAGATATGATTCAATCCCTGCCCGGCCTGAGATCTTCTGCACTCGATCGATCCCAACATTTGCCCGGGTTTCCCGCCGATGACCCCCGTGTGCTGCACACGCTTTCGCTTCAACAATGCCTGGCAATGGCGACCGACCTGTACGAGGCCCTGCGCCAGGGTGGTGACTGGATACGCGCCACCCGGTATTCCGGGAATCGTGTCTTGCATCCCCAGTCGGTCACTTTTGCCGACGCGCAATGGATCATTGCCCGTGAACAGGGATTGAACAACTGGGCGGAACTCGAACAGCATATCGTGGCAACTGATCGAGCGGAGCGTATGCTCGAAAAAGAGCCGCCCGCGGCATTGGATGCCCAAGCCCCGGTGCTGCACATCCGCTGCGGCACAGACATCCGGGATGCCCTGGCGATTGCCGGTTTTCAGGGAGACTTCCTGTGTTTTGCGGATCCTTTCATTCAGGGTCCGGTCCCGGCTATCAAAGATGTCGATGAATTGATCCGCCTGCGCAGTGATTTCATTGCCGGCAATGGTTGGAGAACTGCCGAACAGGCTCATGCGGAACTCACTGCCCAATACCTGGCCTTGAATGAACTGAATCGCTACGCAACCATCGCCTGTTGGTTCGAACAGGATGCCTATGATGTACTGGTGTTCCTGAAACTGCTTGATCACTGCTGCCGAACCGGTCTCTCGGCTGAGCGGATACGTTACTTGTGTATCGGTCATTATCCGGGGGTACAGCGATTCAACGGCCTGGGACAGCTCTCTGCCTCTGCAATGCGGGTGTTGTGGGAGCATTTTCAACCCATCACCCAGGCTGAGATGCGTTTCGCTCAGCAATGTTGGGAAGCCTATACTGCGGCATCCCCGCAACATATGGTCACGATTCTCCAAAAGGAGAACTTACCGTTTCCGCCGATTCGGCCTGGCCTGCAAAGGCATATCCAGGAGCTTCCCGGGGTTCACGACGGGCTCAGCCTGAGCGAGCGTTTGACCCTGAGAATCCTCAGGGAGCAGGGACCGCAGCCAGCCCCCCGGCTCTTCTACCACTGGTACACGACGATTTACGAGCCGCTGGTGTTTATGGGTGATTCCAGTTACTGGCTTTTGCTCAAGGATCTGGCGGAGGCAGCCACGCCCGCCATAACTCTGAACATGGGCTCCGATAAACCCCGCGACTGGCAGGTTGACCTGACGGCCTACGGCGAATCACTGTTGCTTGGAGATGCCTGCTGGCTGGATGACAATCACTATGACCGCTGGTGGGGCGGGGTGCACAACCGCAGTGGTGCGGCTATCTGGTGCTGGAACGAAGCTGACCAGACAGCGGTTCAACGCTGAAGCGGGAATATTGCCCTGGAAAGCCTTTGAAAAGGTTTTTTTTTTGTGAAACAGCAAAATAACCGGACCTGGGGCCCCTTGGCCCTGGACAGGTTGATGAGCGCTCTGCTCCTTGATGTAACCGCTAACCCTTGAAATTAAGATAAACTGCCACGACAGCCGACACAGGATGCAACTGCTCAACGCCACAGGTATGCCCGCCAGTCTCTGCATGGGAATGCGACCCGACGGCCGTGAGTTGCTGGTGGTTGTGGTCAAGGGCACCTTCTCGATTCCGCAGCGTCATCAGTCCGCATCTCGGGCGGATGAGCAGAAGCCGTTGATCACCGCAGACCAGTTCAGTGGTGAACCCGGATTGTCCGCGCCGCTCTACGAAGCCGATTTCGCCCCCTACAAACCCCGTTGCGATGTGCTGCTCAATGGCAGCGCCTACGCCCCGGGCGGTCGCCCGGTCTCCCGGGTGGAAGTGACCTTGCGGCTGGCCTCGCTGTTCAAGTCTTTCGCAGTGACCGGTAATCGCTACTGGGAATCCGGCAATATCGCCATCAGTCCCGGCTATCCGGGCCTGTTCGAGCGGATGCCCATCTCCTATGATTGCGCCTTCGGCGGGGTGGATACTCACCATGAAGACGAACACAAGCATACCGCCTGGACCCACAATCCGGTGGGTTTGGGGTATCACTATCACCTCTCCCGGGAGTGGGTGGACGGGTCGCCGATGCCCAACACGGAGGAACTCCGACGCCCGGTGAACATGCCCAACGGCAGTTACGCGCCTATGGCACTTGGCCACATTGGGCGTGGCTGGGAGTCCCGTCGGCGCCTTGCCGGCACCTACGACGATGCCTGGCTGGGAGAACATGCACCGTTTCTGCCGCCGGACTTCGACGATCGCTACTACCAGGCGGCCCCGGAGGACCAGCAGATCAACCATCTCCAGGGCGGCGAACGGGTGTTTCTGGAAAACCTCACCCCTCAGGGACAGACCAGCTTCGACCTGCCTTCGATCAGTGTCCCGGTAGACTATTTTTATCGCAACGGAGATGTGGTTCGACAGATGGCTGTGGTCGACACTGTGATGCTGGAACCGGACGAGGGTTTGTTCACCCTGACCTGGCGAACCCACATACCCCTGAAACGCAACATCTTCGAGATTCAGGAGGTGCTCGCGGGGCGCAAATCCAGGGCCTGGTGGAGGGCCCGGGAGCTGGGTAAAGTCTACTATCCCTCCCTGGCCCACCTGGCAGATGCGAAAAGGGCCGCTCGGGTGGAGGAGGACTGATGGCGACGTCCCTAGCCATTGGTGCAACCGGCCTGGTCACCGGGGTCGGCCTGGATACTCCATCGAGCTGTGCGGCAATCCGCTGCGCCATCGACAATTTCCAGGAGACCCGTTTCCTGGACCGGGCCGGTGAGTGGATCATGGGCTGCGAGGTGTCGCTTGAGCAACCCTGGCGGGGTCGACAGAAACTGCTGCAAATGGCCGTGATGGCGGTGCGGGAGGCGTTGGCCGACTGCCAGGATCTGCAGGCTCCCGAGACTCCGTTGCTGCTGTGTCTGCCGGAATTGAACCGTCCCGGCCGGGTGGTGAATGACGATAACCAGCTGTTCCTCGATCTGCAGACGGAACTTGGGCTCGAGTTTCATGAAAACTCCCGCATCATCGCGTCCGGTCATGTTTCCATGGCGCTGGCCCTGCGTCACGCACATCAATTGATCAACTTGCAGGGCCATCAGCGGGTTTTGGTCGCCGCCACTGACAGCTTTCTGGTGACCCACACCCTGAACCACTTCGAACGTGAGGAACGGCTGCTGACCAGTCTCAACTCCAACGGCTTCATTCCCGGTGAGGCAGGCGTTGCCCTGGTGCTGGAATCCCCGGCCCGGGTGCCCGGCGAGCGGCTCTGCTGTTGCGGACTCGGGTTCGGCATCGAACCCGCCACCGTGGAATCCGAACAGCCCCTGCGCGCGGAGGGACTGACTGCGGCAATCAAGGACGCCCTGCGGGATGCGGGCTGCGATCTCGGTGATCTTGATTTCCGGATCACCGACCTGTCCGGGGAGCAGTACTACTTCAAAGAGGCCAGCCTGGCGCTGAGTCGCACCCTGAGAACCCGCAAGGAGGAGTTCGACATCTGGCATCCCGCGGATTGTATCGGCGAGGTGGGCGCCGCTTCCGGGGCAGTGATGATGGTGGTGCTCAAGACTGCCTGTGAAAAAGGTTATTCACAAGGCGCACGGATACTCGCCCATGTGGGCAACGACGACGGCAAGCGCGCCTCCTGGGTGTTGTCGTGGATGAGCGGAGGCTGAGCGGATGGCCAACAAGGTATTTGCGAACGGTCGCGAGGTCTCCTGCAAGAAAGCTAACGGCAAGGCCATCTGCGCCTTTCCCGATGTCTGTTTCACGCCGCCCCAGACTCCGGCCACCCCACCCGGTGTACCCATCCCCTATCCCAACACCGGAATGGCGTCGGACACCACCTCCGGCAGTAAAAAGGTCAAGATCTCCGGTAAGGAGGTGATGCTCAAGAACAAATCCCACGCTGCCAGCCAGGGAAAGCGAAGCGAAGGCTGGTAGTCCCCGGTAGTCGCGAGGCGATACTGGAAACCCGACGAGCCGTAGGCGCC
>JBEVVH010000155.1:0-8166 GCA_040507245.1 Candidatus Thiodiazotropha sp. | reverse complement strand
CGCCTACGGCTCGTCGGGTTTCCAGTATCGCCTCGCGACTACCGGGGACTACCAGCCTTCGCTTCGCTTTCCCTGGCTGGCAGCGGTGGATGTTTGCCGCGAAACTGTCACTGTGCGGCATACCCCTGCGTGCTACCTGTTGCACCAGGCTGGCGGCCTGATAGATGCCTGCAAGCGCCATCGCGCGATCACTGTCTTGGTACTTCATGCTTGGTGAGGGCCGGTGCTGATCAAACAAACGATCATAACATACCCATTGACCTTCCCTGCGGCTGCCGGCAGACCGCTTACATCAGGATTCATAGGGTTCGAGGATTGGGGGCATTGGTGGTCTCGATGATCCCTCCGCCCAGACATTCGCGTTCCCGGTAGAGTACCAGGGACTGGCCGGGTGTGGCTGCCCGTTGTGGCGTCTCGAAACGGATCTGACAATGGGACTCCTGCAGACGGATGATTCGGCAGGGCTGCAGAGGCTGGCGATGCCGGATGCGCGCCAGACAGACCGAACCGACTTCGGGCGCCTGACCGGTCACCCAGTGCAGTTGACCACATTCGATCTCGTCGCAAAGCAACAGGGGATGATCGTGTCCCTGTACTGCGATCAATGCATTCCGCGCCAGATCCTTGGCCGCTACGAACCAGGGCGCCTCCGGGGTGTCCTTGCGGCCACCGATGCCGAGGCCCTGGCGTTGCCCAAGGGTGTAGTACATCAGACCCTGATGCTGTCCCAGTACGACCCCCTGGGGATCCTCGATCAGGCCAGGGGTGGCGGGTAGATAGCGTTGCAGAAACTCCCGGAATTTGCGCTCACCAATGAAGCAGATGCCGGTGCTGTCCTTCTTTTTATGATTGGGAAAACCCGCTTCCTCAGCCAGTTTTCTGACCTCCCGCTTGTTTAGCTGACCCAACGGGAAATGGGTGCGTGACAGGGGATGTTGATCGAGCATGTAGAGGAAGTAGGTCTGATCCTTGTCCTCGTCACGGGATCGCAGCATGCGATGTACCGAGGATGTGGAGTCCAGCGCCGCGTAGTGGCCGGTGGCGATCGCTTCGGCGCCGAGAAAGTGCAGGGCGTGGTCGAGAAAGGCCTTGAACTTGATCTCCCGGTTGCACAGGACATCCGGATTGGGCGTGCGACCGGCCTGGTACTCCTCAAGAAAGTAGGCGAACACCCGGTCCCAGTACTCGGCGGAGAAATTCACCGTATGCAGGGGAATCTCCAGCCGGTCGGCGACCGCCTGGGCATCGGCAAGATCCTCTGCGGCAGAGCAGTAGGCCGCATCGTCATCCTCTTCCCAGTTTTTCATGAACAGGCCTTCGACCGCATGACCCTGCTGCTTCAGCAGAAGCGCCGCGACGGAGGAATCGACGCCTCCTGAAAGGCCCACGATCACCTTATGCTTTTCTGCCATTGCGATGCTTCTTGCCCGAGACTCTTTTTTCTGGAGCGGGAGAGGATAACACTTTGATCCATTTGCCGGGCTGCAGATGTTTCAAACGGTGTGAACCGATTGCTACCCGCACCAAGCGCAGGGTGGGGTATCCCACTGATGCGGTCATACGGCGAATCTGGCGGTTTCGGCCCTCCTGCAGACCGATTTCCAGCCACTGGGTGGGTATGTTGATGCGTGTGCGGATGGGGGGATTCCGCAGCCACAACTCCGGGGGAGAATCCAGGCGTCTGACCCGTGCCGGACGGGTGGGACCGTCCTTGAGCGTCACGCCCTGTCGCAGGCTTTCCAGGGCGACCTCATCCGGGATGCCCTCAACCTGCACCCAGTAGGTCTTCCAGGTCTTCTTGTCCGGATGGGTTAGGCGGTGCTGCAGTCGGCCATCGTCGGTCAGCAGGACCAGTCCTTCGCTGTCCCGGTCGAGACGACCCGCCACGTAGACCCCGGGTACCGGAATGTAGTCCGCCAGGGTGGCGCGACCCTCTTCATCGGTGAACTGGCAGAGCACCCCATAGGGTTTGTTGAACAGCAGTAGCATATGCAAGTATGGGTTACATCAGGTCGTTGGAGTTCCGACGGAAATTCTACTAGGTCCTGTTAACCCTAATCCAATACGTCTTGCTGGAGCTGATTTTGCACCCGGCAAGGCAGAATGAGCGTGGTGTAGCCCAACTGCATGAGCGAATGATAACGCCGCTGGGCGCACAATCAGCCCCAGCCTTTCAGGTCCAACAGAGTGTATTGGATTAGTGTTAACAGGCCCTGGGACTTCGGTATTTGGCGAAGTCATGTCCCCGGAATAGCGGCTCCTGCGCAGAGGTGCTGTGCAGATACGTGACGGCATTGCCATCAGTTGCGACTCTCGTTCCCACGCATAGCGTGAGAACGGGTAGCGCGAATAGGGTTTGGATGAGATCTCAGATGTCCGCCGAACCCGGGTCTGTATTTCATGCGATGCATGGTGACGAATCGAGAATCAACCCAGTGAACAGTTACACTGACTGGAGCGGTTTGAAGCGGGTTTTTACCGGTCGGTGTGTGAACTGGAAAAAATGCGTAAAAAAACCGGTGCATCGGCACCGGTTTTAGTATGAGAGATCGAATGAGGGAGCAGTATCAGGATTGATCGCTGCCCGCAACCCGCTGTATGTTGGTCGCGTGCAGGCCTTTCGGACCCTGACTGATCTCGAATTGGACTTTTTGACCTTCTTTCAGGGTTTTATATCCGTCCATCTCAATGGATGAAAAATGGACAAATACATCCTGGTCTCCATCTTCCGGGGTTACAAAACCGTAGCCCTTGGCGTTGTTAAACCACTTTACGACTCCAGTCGCCATAGCTAGTACTCCTCAAACATGTATCGATTGGATCTTGGAAGGCGGAGAGGTTGCAGTTGCTGCCAGTCGGTATATGAAGAGATGATAAAGGTGACGCAATGAGACGAACATTCCCTGTTATCCATGTGCGAAATCGTTCGGAAGAGCCCTAACAATTCGCTTGCGATACATCTACTACCAAATTCAAGCAACACCTGCATTGTTATTACAGAGCGGCTTTCAGCAACTCCGTCCACCCACCCAAGAACCGGCCTTTGGAAAATTTCATCAGGCTGTCAAGTAACAGCTCAAATTTGTGTTTCGTTCTTCTAATTGGAACCATTCTCAACACTGTAGTCTGAAGTATAGTGTGCAATATTTACTGGTCAACAACTATCTGACTTTTCAGAAAAATAGTCGTGTTTTATAAGTATTTTCCCTAACAGATCTGACCGTTTTGTCGTAGTTTTCCCTTAATGAATTTCTTCAGTACCACTTGTTGCGCGCACAGGATTCATGATAATAAATTTGAACATTATTCACGGAACCGGTCACCGACTGGGGTGGCGGGCTCTGAGTTTGGAATGCAGAGGGTGGGGGTGGCAGGTCGGCGTGTGGCCGGGCGGTGGTTACATCCTCATAACGGTTTGCATGAACCGCCAACTGCGTCGCATTCATCGACAATTGGCTTGATGTTACTCCTGCGCGGCGGTCCCAAACCGTGTGGTGAACGCCATAGGCGAATGTCCGGTGTAAGTGTTGATATGCGCACTGAAAACCTGGACAGATCATCTTGCTGAGAGCGGCCGGAGGCTTGAAATCAGTCTCGAACCAATCAGCAGTGGCATGGGATTTCAACAAAATAATTGGCTTTTCAGGCCTTGCAAGCCTGCTAGAATCTCCCAATATGAGTGATAGAGAACAGATTCAAGACAACGATGGTCTGGCGGTAGAGGAATCCAAACCGAAGCTCAAACGACCCTCGATGTACAAGGTCATCATCCTGAACGATGACTATACCCCCATGGAATTCGTGGTTCAGGTTTTGGAAACCTTCTTTAATATGGACAGGGAGAAGGCAACCCGGGTCATGCTACATGTGCATACCCGTGGTGTGGGAGTCTGCGGTGTCTACACCAAGGACGTTGCCGAAACCAAGGTGTCACAGGTGAACGACTACTCTCGCAGTAATCAGCACCCTTTGATGTGCACCATGGAGGAGACTTAATCCAGTCGACCGGAGTTTCTAAGATGTTGAACAAAGAGCTGGAATTTACGCTCAATCAAGCATTTAAGAGCGCAAAAGAGAAGCAGCATGAGTTCATGACCGTGGACCATCTGCTATTGGCGTTACTCGATAACCCCGCCGCCGCCGCGGTGCTCAGGGCCTGTGGCGCAGACATCGAAAAGATGCGTTCCCGCGTACGCACTTTCGTCGATGAAACCACCCCATTGATTCCGGATGGCGATGATTGGGAGATACAGCCCAGCCTGGGTTTTCAACGGGTTCTGCAGCGGGCCGTGTTCCACGTTCAGTCTTCGGGCAAGAATGAAGTGACCGGCGCCAATGTGTTGGTGGCGATCTTCAACGAACAGGATTCCCAGGCGGTCTACTTTCTCAACGAGCAGAACGTCACCCGGCTCGATGTAGTGAATTACATCTCCCACGGAATCTCCAAGATCAACGAGGTGGGCCAGGAGGAGACACCGGTCGATCTCTCGACCGAGAACAAGTCGGGAGACCAGGCCAGTGCCCTGGAGAGTTACGCCACCAACCTCAACCAGCTTGCCATGCAAGGCAAGATCGATCCCCTGATCGGGCGTCTGCAGGAAGTCGAGCGCACCATTCAGATCCTCTGCCGCAGGCGCAAGAACAATCCGCTGCTGGTCGGTGAGGCCGGCGTCGGCAAGACCGCTATTGCCGAAGGGCTGGCGAAGAAGATTGTTGACAAAGAGGTACCGGATATCCTCTCTGACGCCACCATCTACGCGCTCGATCTGGGAACCCTGGTGGCGGGCACCAAGTACCGGGGTGACTTCGAAAAGCGCCTCAAGGCGGTACTCGCGGAGCTCAAGCGCAAAAAGGACGTGGTGCTGTTCATAGATGAGATCCACACGATTATCGGAGCCGGGGCTGCATCAGGCGGCGTCATGGACGCCTCCAACCTGATCAAACCGGTGTTGGCCTCGGGTGAACTGCGCTGCATTGGCTCTACCACCTATCAGGAATTTCGCGGGATCTTCGAAAAAGACCGTGCTCTGGCAAGACGCTTTCAAAAGATCGATGTGGAGGAGCCCTCGGTTGCCGAGACCGTGGAGATTCTCAAGGGTCTCAAAACCCGTTTCGAGGAACATCACCATATCGAGTACACCCAGGAGGCCCTGACCAGCGCGGCAGAACTCTCCGACAAGTACATCAACGATCGGCATCTGCCCGACAAAGCGATCGATGTGATCGATGAGGCGGGTGCCAATGTTCAGCTTCAGCCTGAAGATCGTCGGGTCAAGATCATCGATGTGGACGCCGTGGAGGCGATTGTCGCGAAGATTGCGCGGATCCCGCCGAAGAAGGTCTCCACCTCGGATACCGAGGCGCTGCGCAATCTGACCCGGGATCTGAAGCTGGTGGTGTTCGGTCAGGACCCGGCCATCGAGGCCCTGACCGCGGCGATTCGGATGAACCGTTCCGGTCTGGTGAAAGAGGGTCGGCCGGTGGGTTCCTTTCTGTTTACCGGTCCGACGGGTGTCGGCAAGACAGAAATCACTCGCCAGCTGGCGCGTATCCTGAGCATGGAACTGATCCGCTTCGATATGTCGGAATATATGGAACGCCACACGGTGTCCCGTCTGATCGGCGCACCCCCGGGATATGTAGGGTATGACCAGGGCGGATTGTTGACCGAGGAGATTGCCAAACATCCCCACTGCGTGTTGTTGCTCGATGAGATCGAGAAGGCCCACCCGGATGTGTTCAACTTGTTACTTCAGGTAATGGATCACGGCACGCTTACCGACAACAATGGCCGTAAGGCGGATTTTCGCAACGTGGTGATCGTCATGACCACCAACGCGGGCGCCCATGAAATGAGCCGGTCCTCCATCGGTTTCACCAAGCAGGATCATGCCAGTGACGGGATGGAGGCGATCAAGAAGCTGTTCACTCCGGAATTTCGCAATCGCCTCGACGCGATCATCCAGTTTTCCGGTCTTTCACCGGAGAATATCGCCAAGGTGGTGGACAAATTCATCTTCGAACTCGAAGGTCAGTTGCAGGAAAAACATGTGAATCTGATCGTCGAGCCCGAGGCCCGGGTGTGGCTCGCGGAACGGGGCTATGATCCGTCGATGGGTGCAAGACCCATGGCCCGGCTGATCCAGGATGAGATCAAGAAACCCCTGGCCGAAGAGCTGTTGTTCGGCAAGCTGTCTACCGGCGGCGCGGTCAAGGTGGATGTCTCAGAAGACAAGCTGGTATTCGAGATCGAGGGAGAGCCGGTTGCCGACGCGTCCATGGACGACGGCTGAACCGCTCAGCGGGCGCGGTAGGTGATACGTCCCTTGGTCAGGTCGTAGGGTGTCAGCTGCACGGTAACCTTGTCACCGGTGAGAATGCGGATGTAGTGTTTGCGCATCTTGCCGGAGATATGGGCCGTAACCACGTGACCGTTCTCCAGTTCTACCCGAAACATGGTGTTCGGCAGGGTTTCGGCCACCGTGCCTTCCATTTCAATAAAATCTTCTTTCGCCATAGGTTCAAATCTAAATCTTATGAGTTTGTGGCCTCCGGCCGACGGGGGGTCCTGATATGGGGCCGCCCAGGGTCCAGAGTGGAATGCGCCATTATCTGTATATTTGAGGATATGGCAAGTCACCAAAAGGAATATTCCCGCAATCCGCGCCGAATTCCGCACCGGAACGGGATCATTCAGACTCTATTTCAGTCGCAAGGGCGGATCTGGGGGGATGGCTGGGCAGGTTACCGGGACGGACTGAATGCCTTAACCCTGACTGAGCAGGTTGCGCAGATCAATTACCGCAGCATTTGCTCTGGATACGTAGGAGGCCATCACCAGAGAGTAGTTGGCGAAAATCCCAAATCCTTTACCATTCAGAACCATGGGGCTGCTGATCGGTTGTTGCGTGGCTTCCAATTCACGGATGATCTGGCGCAGGCTGACGAGGGCATTTTTCTTTGTCAGGATGTCGTGAAAATCGATTTCAACCGCCTGCAGAAAATGGATTAAGGCCCAAGTTGATCCCCGGGCTTCGTAAAACACATCATCAATTTCCAACCAGGGTGTCTGAACCACGAGGCGCTCCGCAGTTGCGGTGGACTGAGCGGCTTCGGGATCTCCTGCCAGGTCGGTGTTGATGCGTTCCTGCCCGACACTGGCGCTCAGTCGCTGGGACAGGCTTCCGAGGCGCTTTTCCACCACCGCCAGCCAGTCCCGCAGATTATCCGCGCGGGCGTAAAACTGCCCACTCTCCCGGTTTTTCAGCGACAGATCCGTGAGGTAGCGTTTCAGGGCCTCGATCCCCTGACGGTATTCCCCTTCGGTCGAGGGGAATATCCAGGAATCGTTACTGTAGTTGAACTGGGGCTCGGCGATGGCCAGGTCCTTATTTTCCAGGGACTGTGATTGGGATCGGCTCATATCGTTACGCAGTGAACGTGCCAGATCCCGGACCTGGGTCAAGACGCCGAATTCCCAGTTTGGCATGTTGTCGAGGAACAGGCTGGGCGGCATTACATCGTTACTCAGATAGCCGCCGGGTTTTAGCAACAGAGTTTCGATGGTTCTCAACAGGGTGGCTGTGGTGTAGGAACCGGTGACAGGTTCCAGTTCCATGCCGGCGAGGGTTTCCCGGGTATTGGTGCGCACATCGAAGGGCTCGGGGATTCGGCTCCAGTAGAGACCCACGAAGAACACCACCACCACCAGCGTGACCAGGGCCAGACCACTGCCCCAGATCCGGCCCTTTTCCTTAAGCGTCTGTGGATGGTACAGCCGGGCGATTCGGTTGATCAGAGAGAGGGTCTGTCGAACGATGCGGGTGAATAGTTGTTTCACGCAAATGAGTCCATGAGTTGGCGAATATGCAAAGGATGGGTCAAAGACTAAAACACTGTCCGTAAGGTGATCAAGAAGTTATCCGATTCGAACCTGCATACTGCTCAATGATCGGTGAGCATGAAATGCTTTCCGTCAGTGGTGACCCTGAAGAGTGCCATTTTGGAGTCTCTCCTGACTGGCATGCCTCCTGTTGCGTTTGAGTTGTGAATTTGAATCGGGTTCCTAAGCGTAAACTATTAACCTGGCGACTAAGTATATCTGATATACTCTTCTTCCATGGAAGAGAAAATCGATGCAAGAAAATTACCACGCGAAGTGCTTGA
>JBEVVH010000154.1:0-8282 GCA_040507245.1 Candidatus Thiodiazotropha sp. | reverse complement strand
CTCTTCTCATTTTGATTGACCGCAACTTCAATCATGGCGCATTACGACGCCGTTATTGAGGGGGGAGGAGACCATTACATCGGGCTACGGGTCTGATTCTGTGTTGAGCAAGGGAAGGCACGGGTACCCGGACACCCTCCCAGGCCACCCGTAGCGATACTTGAAATTGCCCGGAATCCCCCCCATTTGATAGGTATTCAACGAATTTCGGAGTGTTATAACCATGCGAATGGATCGTTTGACCAGCAAGTTTCAGATGGCCCTGGCGGATGCCCAGAGTCTCGCCGTAGGACGCGATCATCAATTCATCGAACCCCTGCACCTGATGAGCGCCCTGCTCGACCAGGATGGCGGCAGTGTGCGTCATCTGCTTACCCGGGCGGATGTCAACGTCAACCAGCTTCGATCCGGTCTCAACGCGGCCATCGATCGACTCTCCAGCGTGGAAGGGGCGGCCGGTGATCTGCATATTTCCAACGAGGTGGGGCGGTTGCTCAACCAGACCGACAAACTCGCACAGCAGCGTAATGATCAGTACATCTCCAGCGAGTTGTTCATACTCGCGGCGGTGGAGGACAAGGGCGAACTCGGTGACCTGCTGCGCAAGGCCGGAGCCAACAAAGCGGCCCTGGAGAAAGCAGTGGAGCAGCTGCGCGGTGGTCAGAAAGTGGATGATCCGAATGCCGAAGATCAACGTCAGGCCCTTGAAAAATACACCATCGACCTGACTGAGCGGGCCGAGCAGGGCAAGCTCGATCCGGTGATCGGGCGGGATGACGAGATCCGTCGGACCATTCAGGTGCTGCAACGGCGCACCAAGAACAACCCGGTGCTGATCGGTGAGCCCGGCGTGGGCAAGACCGCCATCGTCGAAGGTCTGGCGCAGCGCATCATCAACGGCGAGGTGCCGGAAGGCCTGAAGAACAAACGCCTGCTCTCCCTCGACATGGGGGCGTTGATCGCCGGTGCCAAGTTCCGCGGCGAATTCGAAGAGCGCCTCAAGGCGGTGCTCAACGATCTGGCCAAGCAGGAGGGTCAGATCATCCTCTTCATCGATGAGTTGCACACCATGGTGGGCGCCGGCAAGGCGGAAGGCGCCATGGATGCGGGCAATATGCTCAAGCCGGCTCTGGCGCGGGGTGAGCTGCATTGTGTCGGTGCGACCACCCTGGACGAATACCGCCAGTACCTGGAGAAGGACGCGGCCCTCGAACGGCGCTTTCAGAAGGTGCTGGTATCCGAGCCCAGCGTGGAGGACACCATTGCCATTTTGCGCGGTCTGAAGGAGCGCTACGAGGTTCACCATGGGGTGGATGTCACCGATCCGGCGATTGTGGCCGCCGCAACCCTGTCCCATCGCTACATCACCGACCGTCAGCTGCCGGACAAGGCCATCGATCTGGTGGACGAGGCCGCGTCGCAGATCCGCATGGAGATCGATTCCAAGCCGGAGGAGATGGACCGCCTGGAGCGTCGTCTGATCCAGTTGAAGATCGAACGGGAAGCCCTCAACAAGGAGTCCGATGAGGCCTCGAAAAAACGTCTCGCGGACCTGGAGGCGCAGATCGAGCGCCTGGAACGGGAGTTCTCTGACCTGGAAGAGATCTGGAAGTCGGAAAAGGCGGCCCTGCAGGGTACCACCCACATCAAGGAATCCCTGGAGCGGGCGCGACTGGAACTGGAGACCGCCCACCGTGCCGGTGATCTGACCCGCATGTCCGAACTGCAGTACGGTCGTATCCCCGAGTTGGAGAAACAGCTCGACATGGCCACCCAGGCCGAGATGCAGGAGATGAAGCTGCTGCGCAACAAGGTGACCGAGGAGGAGATCGCCCAGGTGGTCTCCAAGTGGACCGGCATCCCGGTCTCCAAGATGCTCGAAGGCGAGCGGGACAAGCTGCTGCGCATGGAAGAAGCCCTTGGAAAACGGGTGATCGGTCAGGAAGAAGGGGTGCGTGCGGTCAGCGATGCAATCCGACGTTCACGGGCGGGTCTTTCCGATCCCAACCAGCCGAACGGTTCGTTCCTGTTTCTCGGTCCCACCGGCGTGGGTAAGACGGAGCTGTGCAAGGCGCTGGCGGAGTTCCTCTTCGATACGGAAGAGGCGATGGTGCGGATCGACATGTCCGAGTTCATGGAGAAGCACTCCGTGGCCCGTCTGATCGGTGCACCTCCCGGTTACGTGGGCTACGAAGAGGGCGGCTACCTCACTGAGGCGGTACGTCGCCGGCCCTATTCGGTGGTACTGCTGGACGAGGTGGAGAAGGCCCACCCGGATGTGTTTAACGTGCTGCTGCAGGTGCTCGATGACGGACGCCTGACCGATGGCCAGGGACGCACCGTGGACTTCCGTAACACGGTCATCGTGATGACCTCCAACCTGGGCTCCCAGGTCATCCAGGAGATGACCGGTGAAGAGCGCTATCAGGAGATGAAGGATGCGGTGATGGAGACCGTGCGTCAGCACTTCCGGCCCGAATTCATCAACCGGTTGGATGAGATCGTGGTGTTCCATCCCCTGGCCAGCGACCAGATCCGTGCAATTGCGAAGATCCAGATCGACTACCTGCACAAGCGGCTTTCAGAGCACGATATGGCCCTTGAAATTACCGATGCGGCCCTCGACCGGCTTGGTGAGGCGGGCTTCGATCCGGTCTACGGTGCACGGCCGCTGAAGCGGGCCATCCGACAGCAGCTGGAAAATCCGCTGGCTCAGGATATCCTGTCAGGCCGTTTCGGTGCTGGGGACACCATCCAGGTGGACCGGGGGCCGGAAGGGTTGACCTTCGCTAAACTGAGACAGATCAGCGCCGCTTGATCGAACCATGATAGGAATGGGTCAACCCACCCCGTGGGTTGACCCGCTCATGTTCAGGTAGATCTGGTGCAGCCGCTCCGTGGCGGCGATCAGTTCGTCCTGGTTTCCATTGTTCAGAATGACGTCGTCGGCCCCGGCCAGGCGGGTATTCCGGCCGACCTGGCTCGCCATGATTTGCTTGATCTGTTCCCGGGACAGGTTGTCCCGTTTCATGACCCGCTCGATCTGCAGAGGCTCTTCGCAATCGATTACCAGGATCCTATCGGCCAGGGACGTCTGACCGGTTTCGAACAGCAGCGGGATGACGAGGACTACGTAGGGGACGTGTTGTTGCCCGATCCAGTCCTGCATGGCAGCGAGGATGCGCGGATGGAGAATCGCCTCAAGGCGTTTGCGCTGTTCCGGGTCGGAGAAGACCGCATTACGCAGGGCTGCCCGGTTGAGTCGTCCGTATTCGTCGATCATCTGCTCACCAAAGCTGGACTGGATTTCCAGCAGGGCGGGCTGTCCGGGTTTGACCAGTTGGTGGGCTAGGATATCCGCGTCGATGACCGGCACCCCCAGGGTTTCCAGGTGGTTCGAAACGGCGCTCTTTCCGCTGCCGATCCCTCCCGTGAGGGCAATCACCCGCATCAGGCCAGGCCGGACCAGTGAAGATAGGCCTGATTGATCTGCTCCCCCCACATCATGCTGATCCAACCCGCCGCGGCCAGATAGGGTCCGAAGGGAATCGGAATGTTGCGGTCACGGCCACGCACCACGATGAGCAGGATGCCGACCACCGCACCCACCAGGGCGGAGAGCAGGATGATCTGCGGCAGGTACTGCCAGCCGAACCAGGCCCCGAGCAGGGCCAGCAGTTTGAAATCCCCGTAACCCATGCCTTCTTTTCCAGTGAGCCGCTTGAATAGCTGGTAGACGCTCCAAAGGGCGAGGTAACCGGCCGCTGCGCCGATGACTGCGGATTGCAGATCGGTGAACAGGCCTCCCAGGTTAATCAGCAGGCCCAGCCAGAGGAACGGCAATGTGATGTTGTCCGGCAGCAACTGCACGTCGAAATCGATCATGCTCAGGGCGATCAAGGCCCAGGTTAGCACCAGTGCCGCAAGCGCTACCCAGGTGAATCCGAAATGGTAGGCAACCACGAAGCTCAATCCACCGGTGACCGCTTCGACCAGGGGGTAACGCAGACTGATGGGTTTCTGACATGCGGAACAGCGTCCTCTCAGCCAGAGCCAGCTGAGCACGGGGATGTTCTCCCAGGCACGGATCTGGTGACCGCAATGGGGACAGTGTGAGGCCGGGTGGCTCAGGGTATAGGGCGCGTCGTCGGCAACCTGTTCCGTCTGCTCAGCGGCCAGGAGTTCCTGGCAGTCCCTGTGCCACTGTTTTTCCATCATTCTCGGCAGACGATGGATGACCACATTGAGAAAACTACCGACGGTGAGGCCGATCAGAGTGACGAACAGCAGGTAGACCCCGTTGTTCTGTTGCAGGAAATCGATAACGGTCACGGATACCCGATATTCTGTTGAAATGGATTAGATCGCGGATCCCATCTTGAAGATCGGCAGATACATGGCCACTACCAGGCCGCCCACCAGGGTGCCCAGCACGACCATGATGAGGGGTTCCATGAGACTGCTCATAGCGTCGACGGCGTTATCCACCTGCTCCTCGTAGAAATCGGCCACCTTGTTGAGCATGTCATCCAGGGAGCCTGATTCTTCACCGATGGCAACCATCTGCACCACCATGTTGGGGAAAAGATTGCGTTGTTTCATCGCCAACTGCAGAGACTGACCGGTCGCCACATCTTCACGCATGCGCAATACCGCATCACTGTAAACCACGTTGCCGGTAGCGCCCGCAACGGAATCGAGCGCTTCCACCAAGGGCACGCCGGCTGCTGACATGGTTGCCAGGGTTCGTGAGAAACGGGCGATAGCGGATTTGTTGAGAATCATGCCGATGACCGGTATTTTCAGCATCATTCGGTCAACGCTGTGTCGAAAACTGCGGGACCGCTTCCAGGCTCCCGCGATCAGATACCCGGCAAGACCGCCACCCAATAGGAAGACCCACCACCATTCCCGAGCAGCGTGGGATAGGTTTACCGCCATCTGGGTGAAGGCAGGGAGGTCCGCGCCGAAGTTGGTAAAAAGGGATTCGAACTGTGGTATGACAAAAATCAGCAAAATACTCGTCACCACAATGGCGGCTACCACGATTGCTGCCGGATAAAACATCGCCTTTTTGATCTTTCCCTTGATGGATTCCGTCTTCTCCTTGTAGGTCGCAATCTTGTCCAGCAGGGTTTCAAGCACACCCGCATGTTCGCCAGCCCGAACCAGGTTCACAAACAGGTCCTCGAAGTGCAAGGGATGTTTTTTCAAGGCGTCGGCCAGGGATGTACCACCCTCCACATCGGCCTTGATGGTCAAAATCAACTCCTGCATGGATGGGTTTTCGTGGCCGCGACCCACAATGTCGAAGGCCTGTACCATCGGCACGCCCGCTGCCATCATGGTGGCGAGCTGCCGGCTGAACACGGTGACATCCGCGCTAGTGATCTTCTTTTTTCCACTGAACAGGGAGGTGGGTTTTTTCCGAACCTTGAGGGGGTTGACGCCCTGTCTCCTCAGGTCCGCCTTGATCATGTTGACATCGGTACCACGACTTTCCCCGGATAAACGCGCACCTTTTTTGTCAGTGCCCTCCCATGTGAAAACATAGGATTTGACTTGTGTTTTTTTCTTCGGTGCTGCCATGTACTTAATCCTTGGTTACCCTGTTGAGTTCCTGAAGACTGGTGATTCCCTGCATCACTTTCACCAATCCGGAACGGCGAAGATTGTTGACACCTTCTTTGTTGGCCTGGTCTTCCAGTTGTATTGATGTGCCGCCTTCCATGATGATTTTCCCCATGGTTTCGGAGACCGGCATAACCTGAACGATACCCACCCGGCCTTTGTACCCACCGGTACACAGGTCACAGCCAACGGGTTTATAGATGGTGAATCCTGAGGCGATGTCCGCATCCGTGAAACCCTCTTCGAGAAGCGCCTCTTTGGGCAGATCATCCGGGGCTTTGCAGTGTTCACAAAGTCGTCGTGCCAAACGTTGTGCCATGATGAGGAGTACCGACGAGGCGATATTGAAAGGCGGTATCCCCATGTTGGCCAAACGGGTGAGGGTTTGCGGGGCGTCGTTGGTGTGCAGAGTGGATAGCACCAGGTGACCGGTCTGTGCGGCCTTCACCGCAATCTCTGCCGTCTCGAGGTCACGAATCTCACCCACCATCACAATGTCCGGGTCCTGACGCAGAAAAGCCCTCAGGGCCTCCGCAAACGTCAACCCGGTCTTGACGTTCATGTTGACCTGGTTGATCCCGGGCACCTGTATCTCGACCGGGTCCTCTGCGGTGGAAATGTTGACCTCAGGCTTGTTTAGCAGATTCAACGCGGTGTACAGACTCACCGTTTTACCACTACCCGTCGGACCGGTCACCAGGATCATGCCGTAGGGTTTGTTGATCGCCTCGAGGAAGGCTTTACGCTGGTCTTCTTCAAAGCCCAGTGCTTCGATACCCAATTGCGCGCTGGTCGGGTCGAGGATACGGAGTACGATTTTCTCGCCATACAACGTGGGGCAGGTGTTGACACGAAAATCGATGGCGCGAGTCTTGGAAAGCTGCATCTTGATGCGCCCGTCCTGGGGGACACGCCTTTCCGCAATATTCATGCGCGACATGACCTTGATGCGGCTGGACAGACGGCTGGCCAGATTGTTCGGCGGATTGGCCACCTCCCTGAGCATACCATCCTGCCGGTAGCGAATTCGGTAGGTGTACTCGTAGGGTTCGAAGTGTATGTCCGAGACTCCCTGCTTGATGGCATCCAGGAGGATCTTGTTGACATACCGCACAACCGGCGCTTCATCCACATCCAGCTTGGATTCGTCAGTGTCATTGGCGTCCTTGCCGGTATTGATGTCCAGGTTGTCCAGGTCGGCATCCAGCAGGTCGTCCATGCTGGTTTCCTGGGCCTCCATGACTTTACTGATGGTGCGGTTGAGCTTGTCCTCTTCGACCAGGATCGCTTCAGAGGCCAGTCCTGTGTTGAAGCGGATCTCATCAAGACCCTGGTGATTGGTCGGATCCGATACGGCCAGAAACAGGCGGTTTCCTCGTCTGAAGATCGGCAGCGCATGGTGTGTGCGGACCAGTTTCTCGGCCACCGCGTCCGTGGGGATCAGGTTGATATCGAGTACGTCGAGGTCAAAGATCGGAACACCGAAACCACGGGATGCGGAAATCGCGATGTCGATACTTTTTAGTATTTTGTTTTCAACAAGATGGGCGACATAGTGGGTTTTCTTTTTTAGCGCTTCCGCAAATGCGGATTCAGCCTGCTCCTCACTGATCAAGCCGTCCTGAATCAAGCAGCGTCCGAGTCCACTCAGATTGATTTTATGATTGGTAGTAGTAGCCATCCTGTCGGGGTATCTAAGGTTACCTTCGTATACCACCATATGGCGGCAGTTGCAGGAGAAAATTTAATCCTAAAAACAAAATCTATGCGCGACCCTCTATGATCTCAGGGATTATACCGCCCACGGCAGCAACTGTGCTTTTATGAAAATTGTCTAAGCATAGTAAGGCTTTACAACATTGCAATATAGCCTGCTATCAATTTGGAATCAATGGAAGGAGTTGCTTCATTGGGTGCCAATGTAAACGCTGTCACAGGTTGACGGAATACTTTTCATGCATAAGAAAGGTGGGGTTAAACCCCACCTTTTTTCAGCTGTTTAGCTGTCCGCTATGATCGTTGCGGATTATCTGCACTCGGCTGGCAGGAATTTCGGCAGGATCGTGGTACCAGCGGAAGCCGGATCACATTCCCAAGTTACGCTGCCGGTTGAGTTCACGTCAGAGATGGCGGCACCACCAATCTGAGGCATGAAGGCGAGTACGTTGTTGGCGCCCAATTGTGGGATACCACCCATGGTGACCAGAATTTCGCCGGTTGCGTCGTCGATATCCACGTTAGTGATCTTGTCGGTGACGATGTTGGCCTGATCATTAAAGATCTCAGTGTCATAAGCTGTGATGCCGGCCATGCCGTCATTCGCGAACATCTCGGTCACACCGACTTTGATGGCACTGGCAGAGATGGCGCCTTCAGAGACCTTGGCGCGGATCGTGTAGTCCTGATAAGCCGGCAGCGCGATGGCTGCAAGGATACCGATAATTGCGACCACGATCATGAGTTCGATAAGGGTGAAACCAGATTGTTTTTTCATAATGACGCTCCAATGAGTGAATTCAGTGTTTGAGTTGTCGGCGGCGGATGTTGAATCTTTAATTCGTTTCGCTGCCAGCCAGGGAAAGCGAAGCGAAGGCTGGTAGTCCCCGGTAGTCGCGAGGCGATACTGGAAACCCGACGAGCCGTAGGCGCCA
>JBEVVH010000153.1:0-8343 GCA_040507245.1 Candidatus Thiodiazotropha sp. | reverse complement strand
TGGCGCCTACGGCTCGTCGGGTTTCCAGTATCGCCTCGCGACTACCGGGGACTACCAGCCTTCGCTTCGCTTTCCCTGGCTGGCAGCGAAATGATGTCCCAGTTCTTAGTGAATGGAACCCCGGTCCAACGGAGCACATGAATTGCTCTCGATGGCGCTAAAATTTTTACCACGAAGAACACGAAGGGCAAAACTTCATGAACGCCCGAATCGTTCCTTCGCGCGCTTCGTGTCCTTCGTGGTGAAATAGATCAAATAAGCAAATCAAGGTATTGGAGAGTACATCCTCTCTCGTTCCCACGCTCCGCGTGGGAATGCAGACCCGGGCTTGTACACGCCTAACAGGTTTGGGTAATGCCATGTGATATCGATAGGCGTTCCCACGCAGAGCGTGGGAACGAGATTACGGCGCCAGCGGACTCTCACCACAAATCCGGGGTCAGACCTGCTCACCTACACGGGTGAACGGTCGGCACTGATGACTACTCTTCGATTAGACGATAGCCCGGCGTTGCACCCGGATTGCGCACGATGGTGCTGCTGCGCATGGGGAAATGCCCCTGCTCCCGGTCACTGAAGAAGGCCTGCAGGGTTTCGTAGATCACTGGAAACGCAATCCGCTCCCAGGGAATCTCATGCGCCTCGTAGAGAGCCACCTCCAGGCTCTCTTCCCCGGCCGAGAAATCGAGATCCAGCAGGCGACTGCGGAACATCAGATAGATCTGGTTGATGTGCGGCAGGTTGAACAGACTGTACAAACCTTCCACCTCAACCCGGGCGCAGGCCTCCTCCAGGGTTTCCCGGGCCGCGCCCTGCTGACTGGTCTCACCGTTCTCCATGAAACCGGCGGGCAGAGTCCACAGACCATAGCGGGGTTCAATGGCGCGCCGGCACATCAGAACCTTGTCCTCCCATACCGGAATGCATCCGACCACGATCTTGGGATTTTGATAATGCACGGTCTGGCAACTGGCGCAGACATAACGGGGCCGGTTGTCACCCTCGGGGATCAACAAGGCAACCTTTTCCCCGCATTGACTGCAAAAATTCATCGTCCGCCTCTTGCTCTGTTCCAGTGCTTGAATCTGCCATTAACCCATGGGTTAATGGCAGATTCAAGCGATCACGAGAGTTGATATGTCCGAATTGTCCCTGGCTCCGGAAGCCGACATCGAAGAAGCCCTGGCCGCCATCGACCTGGGTTCCAACAGTTTCCACCTGATCGTGGTGCGGGTTCACGAGGGCCACATCCAGATCATCGACCGGATGAAAGAGATGGTGCGGCTCGGCGAGGGACTGACAGAGGACAAACGACTCGATCCTGCAGTGGCGGAACGGGCACTGGAGTGCCTGCGGCGCTATTCTCAGCGACTCAAACCCATTCCTGCGGAAAACATCCGCGTGGTCGGCACCAACACCATGCGTCAAATCCACCCCGCGGACAACTTTCACAGCCTGGCAGAAAAGGCCCTGCTGCATCCGATCGAGATCATCTCCGGACGTGAAGAGGCCCGACTGGTCTATCTGGGGGTGGCCCACGGCCTGGCAGCGAACGACGACACCCGGCTGGTGGTGGATATCGGTGGCGGCAGCACCGAAATGATTCTCGGTCAGCGCTATGAACCGTTCGAACGAGAAAGTCTGCACATGGGCTGTGTGACCATGAGCCGTAAGTTCTTTGCTGATGGCAACATCACACCCCAAGCCATGCGCGAGGCCAAACTCGCCTGCGCATTGGAAATACGCCCGGTACGAAACCGTTTCCGGGATGGTGGCTGGGTAAACGCCATCGGCAGTTCCGGCAGCATCAAGTCCATTGGCAGCGTGGTCACCCAACAGGGCTGGAGCGAATCGGGCATCACCCGGGAATCCCTGGACAAACTCAACGCGTATCTGCTCAACTGCGCCATGGTGGACAAGATCGATCTGAAGGGGCTGTCCGATCAGCGCAAGCCGGTTTTTGTCGGTGGCGTCGCCGTACTCTCGGCGGTATTCGAATATATCGGCATCGAGCACATGGAGGTCTCCTCGGAGGCCCTGCGCGAAGGCCTGATCTACGACATGATCGGCCGTGACCATAACGAGGACGTTCGGGAATTGACCCTCAATGCCCTGGCATCCCGCTACAGCATCGACGCTGACCAGGCTCGCCGGGTCGAGGAGACCGCCCTGGGATTACTCGAACAGACACAGCGTTCCTGGTGCCTGGATGATCCGCGCTATCGCAGCATGCTCTCCTGGGCCGCCCGGATGCATGAAATCGGCCTCACGGTATCGCACAGCCAGTTCCAGAAACACGGTGCCTACCTTCTGGAAAATTCTGATCTTTCAGGCTTTTCCCGCCAGGAGCAGGCCGTGCTGGCAGCACTGGTGCGGGGTCACCGCCGCAAACTCCCCACCAGCGTTTTTGAGCAACTCCCTAAAGAGGTGATCACCTGCACCATACAACTGTGCATCCTGCTGCGACTGGCAGTCCTCAGTCACAGGGCCCGCTCCACCAGCGCCAAACCCATGCCCCGGCTGGAAGTTGAGGACAACCGCATTTCCCTGGTATTTCCCCAGGACTGGATCAATAACCATCCTCTGACCCAGGCTGAACTGTTGCAGGAAGCGGCCTATCTGGAACCCGCCGGATATCTCCTGAGATTCTCCTGAGCCATCTGGAAGGGGCGGATTTAACTGCCCGGCATATGGAATCATGTGATTTGACAAGGCAGCGGGGTTGCATCAGGAAAAAAAGCATATCGAACCGTTCTTCATCGAAGGTTCGCCATCCCAGGATTGTATGAACTGAACCAGTGCCGAACCACTGACGACGAACAACCCGCCTGTCGGCATCTATGGAGCCAGCAAGAAAGACTGAAAAGCGCTATCTCAACTGCACCTGGGGAGAGATGGTAGAGACTAACTTCCCAGCAGTTCACGAACTGCCTTGACCAGAACATCCTGTTGCACCCCATGGGGAAAACTCTTGATCAGGCGGCCTTGCTGATCCAGGAGATAGGTATCCGCCGAGTGATCGACAGGATAATCCGTTTCCGTTCCTTGTTTGACAATCCGGAAGGCCGCGCCATATTGCCTGGCCACCCCGGCCAGCTCGGTATCGGAACCGGTCAGGCCAATCAGGCTAGGATGAAAATAACTAACGTAGGTTTTCAGTCGCTCGACCGTATCCCGCTGCGGATCCACACTGATGAACAGGGGCTGTACACGCGCCCGCTCCTGCTCTGTCAGGCTGTCCATCACCGATCCGATCAGAGAGAGATTGGTGGGGCAGATATCGGGACACCAGGTGTAACCGAAATAGAGCAGCACCACCCGGCCATGGAAGTCCGACAGGCTGACCGGCCCCTGGTCTGACATCAGGGTGAAATCCCCACCCCGGGGAATCTCGGCCAGCGGGGCATCGGGTTCTTCATCCGGCTGAGGTTGCCACCCCAGCACCAGCCAGGTCAGGAGTCCCAGCAGAGCCAGGACGGTGATCATGAACCCTCGTCTGTTCATTCAGATCTCGACCAGATCGCCCTTCTCTTCAAGCCACCTCTTGCGATCCGGCGAGCGCTTTTTGGCCAGCATCATGTCCATCACCTGGTGGGTGTGCTCCTCGGTTTCCAGGGTCAGTTGGATCAAACGGCGGGTATCCGGATGGATGGTGGTCTCCCGAAGCTGCATCGGATTCATCTCACCCAGACCCTTGAAGCGCTGAACGTTGACCTTGCCTTTGAGCTTTTCCGCCTCGATGCGGTCCAGAATGCCCTGTTTTTCCGAATCGTCCAGGGCATAAAAGACTTGCTTGCCCACATCGATGCGATACAGGGGAGGATTGGCGATGTAGACATGGCCCTCGGCCACCAGGGGTTTGAAATGGCGCAGAAACAGGGCGCACAGCAGGGTGGCGATGTGCAGTCCGTCCGAGTCCGCATCGGCGAGAATGCAGATCTTGCCAAAGCGCAGTCCGGAAAGGTCGTTGCTGCCAGGCTCCACCCCGATCGCCACGGAGATGTCATGCACCTCCTGGGAAGCCAGCACGTCCAGGGGGTCCACCTCCCAGGTGTTAAGAATCTTGCCGCGCAACGGCATGATCGCCTGATATTCCCGGTCGCGGGCCTGTTTCGCCGAGCCTCCGGCGGAGTCACCCTCCACCAGGAACAATTCACTGCGGGTCGGGTCCACGGTGCTGCAATCGGCCAGTTTCCCCGGCAGGGCCGGTCCCTGGGTAACCTTCTTACGGGTCACCTTGCGCCCGGCGCGCATCCGCCCCTGGGCCGAGGTGATGGCCATCTCGGCAATCTGTTCACCCACGTCGGTGTGTTGGTTCAACCACAGGCTGAACGAATCCTTCACCACCCCGGAGACGAACGCGGCGCACTCCCGCGAAGAGAGTCGTTCCTTGGTCTGGCCGGAAAACTGGGGATCCTGAAGCTTCACCGAAAGCACATAGGAAACCCGGTTCCAGACATCCTCAGGCGTCAGTTTGACCCCCCGGGGCAGCAGGTTGCGAAACTCGCAGAACTCCCGCACCGCGTCGGTCAGTCCGGTGCGCAAGCCATTCACATGGGTACCCCCCTGGGGGGTGGGGATCAGGTTGACATAACTCTCCAGCACCGGATCGCCGCTCTCCGTCAACCACACCACCGCCCAGGCCGCAGCTTCAGAATTACCGCTCATCTCGCCGACAAAGGCCTCCGCGGGAATATGCTCCTCACCCTGCAGCGCGTCCAGCAGGTAGTCCCTGAGCCCGTCCTCGTAAAACCAGGCCTCCCGCTCTCCACTCTTTTCATCGCGAAATGAGACCTTGAGACCGGGACAGAGCACCGCCTTGGCGCGCAGCACATGGCGCAGCTGACGGGTGGAGAAGCGGGGGCTATCGAAGTATTTCTCGTTCGGCCAGAAGCGCACCCGGGTACCGGTGTTGTTGCGCCCCACCTTACCCACCACTTCCAGATCGGAAACCTTCTCACCGTCGGCAAAGGCGATGTTGTACTCCTCTCCACCCCGTTTCACCCAGACCTCGAGATGCCGGGACAGGGCGTTCACCACCGACACACCCACGCCGTGCAGGCCACCGGAGAACTGGTAGTTCTTGTTGGAGAACTTGCCCCCCGCATGCAGCTTGGTGAGGATCACCTCGACCCCGGGCACTTCCAGTTTGGGGTGCAGATCCACCGGCATGCCGCGTCCGTCATCCACCACCTCCAAGGAACCGTCCGCGTACAGGGTCACCTCAATGGATCTGGCATGCCCCGCGACCGCCTCGTCCACGCTGTTGTCTATGACCTCCTGGGCCAGGTGATTCGGCCGTGAGGTATCGGTGTACATGCCCGGCCGCTTACGCACCGGTTCCAGGCCACTGAGTACTTCGATATCGGATGCGTCGTAACTGCCGCTCATGCTGGATCGTCAAACCTGTCGCATAATAATGAATAACGCGGGGGAGTTTACACATCTGTGAATGGACTGGCGAGTCCGGGCCCGTCCGGCTGAGAGCCACATCCGGGACCATCCCCATACCCCGGTATACAGGCCATTGATTCCCGGTGGAAAGGTGGGTTAGTGTAAGCCGCTGGGATTGCCCCACCCCGGCAAGTATCCGGGTTCTACGGCGTGCGACACGAGTATGTCGGGACCGTATCCCCATGCAAACCATCGGATTCGCGTAACAGTGCCCAATGCATGACCACCGGCTTGGATGATATCGAGAACGTGCCCAGAAAACCGAAAACTCCGGCCTTTGAAGAGGCCCTGAAAGAGCTTGAAAACCTGGTCGAAACCCTGGAACAGGGCGACCTCCCACTGGAAGACTCCCTGAAATCCTTCGAACGTGGTGTAACCCTGACCCGGATCTGCCAGGATGCGCTCAAGGAAGCGGAGCAGAAAGTTCAGATCCTTAACGGAGAATCCCCGACAGACGAGTTGGAACCTTTCGCCGATGACCGTGAATGAACCCCTGGAAGACTATATCCGGATGTGCAAACAGCGGGTCGAGCAGGCGCTCGATCAGCGTCTGCCCAGCCCCAACACCCTCCCCGGACGGCTGCACGAAGCGATGCGCTACTCCTGCCTGGACGGGGGCAAAAGAATCCGCCCACTGCTGGTGTACGCCACCGGACAGGCCCTGGGAGTAGAGCTGGAGATACTCGATGCCCCGGCCTGCGCCATCGAACTCATGCATGTCTATTCTCTGGTGCACGATGACCTGCCGGCAATGGATGACGACGACCTGCGCCGCAACCGACCGACCTGTCACCGGGCCTTCGATGAAGCCACCGCCATACTGGTGGGGGATGCGCTGCAGACCCTGGCCTTTCAGGTCATCTGCTGCGACCAGAAAATGCCCGCCGACCCCAGTCTGCGCATGGCCATGGTCGAGACCCTGGCCCGCGCCAGCGGTTCGAGGGGGATGGCTGGCGGCCAGGCCCTGGACCTGGACGCGGTGGGCCGGGAACTGAACCTGGCGGAGCTGGAAAACCTGCACATTCACAAGACCGGAGCGCTGATCCGCGCCGCAGTGCGCATGGGGGCGCAGCTCAGCGCCAGCGCCGATGCCCCACAGATCGCCCAGCTCGACCACTACGCCAAGTGCATTGGCCTGGCGTTTCAGATACGCGACGATATCCTGGATGTGGAGGGCGATACCGAGACACTGGGCAAGACCCAGGGCAAGGACAAGGCCCAGGAGAAACCCACCTACCCCTCAATCCTCGGACTCTCTGAAGCCAAGGAGAAAGCAGAATCCCTGGTTCGAGAGGCTCTGCAGAGTCTGGAAGGCTTCGACTCCGGAGCCGATCCCCTGAGATGGATTGCCGCCTATATCACCGCCCGGACTCATTGATTCTCATAATTTGACTCATCCCCCAGGTTCTTGGGATAATTTTCTGTTCGACCCGGTCGAAATCAGCAAAGTGCGGCGATAGCCCGCCCCCTAAGGGACGGATTCTCCGGCAAATACCGGATGAAATGTCCGTTGTCCCGGACAATCGGCACGGATAACCTTGGAACAACGACCCAGATAGTGAAGTTCGTCCCGTGCCGCGGGGCAGGAATCATCAACATGCTCGATAAAACACCGCTTACCGGTTCCCAGATCGCAGACGTCCAGAACAGCGCGGACACCCGGCAGATCGCCATCAACAAGGTGGGTATCAAGGATATCCGTCACCCGATGCGCATCAAGGACCGCAGCCAGGTCGAACAGCACACCATTGCCAACTTCAACATGTACGTGAACCTGCCGCACAACTTCAAGGGCACGCACATGTCCCGGTTCGTGGAGATCCTCAACAGCCATGATACTGAGATCACCGTCGAGTCCTTCAAGGACATGCTGGCGGAGATGACGGATCGGTTGGAGGCTGAATCGGGCCATATCGAGATGAATTTCCCCTTTTTCATCAAGAAAACCGCCCCCGTTTCCGGCGTGCAGAGCCTGCTCGATTACAACGTCACCCTGATCGGCGAGATCCATGGCGGCAAACCCGAGATCGACATCAAAGTGGTGGTGCCGGTCACCAGCCTTTGTCCCTGCTCGAAAAAGATCTCAGACCGCGGCGCCCACAATCAGCGTTCCCACGTCACCGTACAGGCCCGCACCAACGGTTTCATCTGGATTGAAGAGATCATCGACATGGTCGAAAAGCAGGCCTCCTGTGAACTCTTCGGCCTGCTCAAACGCCCGGACGAAAAATTCGTCACCGAACGCGCCTACGACAATCCCAAGTTCGTCGAGGACATGGTGCGCGACATCGCGGTGCAGCTGAACCGGGAGAACCGCATCAGCGCCTACATCGTGGAATCCGAGAATTTTGAATCGATCCACAACCACTCGGCCTATGCCCTGATCGAACGGGACAAGACGCTCGACCCGGCCTGACACGGGATTCAGGTTCCGTTTCTTCAATACAATTTCGTTTTGTTCGCACCCATTCACACACGGATGGGTGCCGCTTACAACTCAGATGTTGTGTATCCCTCTCTGTAAAGATGCGCCTGCAAAGCGTGCATGACAGATAACCTGCCATACCATTCCCCTTTGACGCTACGGCAGCACCTTCCGCGTTATCGCGATCACCTTTGGCTCTGAATTTTGCGATCCACTGAGCTTGCACAGGTCTTTACATTTAAGAGAATCGGAATACATTGATTTGGATCATGACTGTGCATCGACACCTTTACTGTAGAATGCGCGAGGTTATGGGAATTACTCAAAGTAGTTCCTTGCAGTTTCCTGCATCCATAGATCATTAAGGAAGAACATTATTAATCTGGCGACTAAGTATATCTGATATACTCCTCTTCCATGGAAGAGAAAATCGATGCAAGAAAATTACCACGCGAAGTGCTTGA
>JBEVVH010000152.1:0-8372 GCA_040507245.1 Candidatus Thiodiazotropha sp. | reverse complement strand
CACTTTCCATGTCGAATTGTATTTTGTCTTTCATGTATCATCTCTTTTAGCCTAAGTTTATAGAAATGACACAGAATTCTGAACACTACCGCATATCTGGTACTGCTTATGTGGGTGTTGT
Source organism: Candidatus Thiodiazotropha sp. (assembly GCA_040507245.1). GTDB lineage: Bacteria > Pseudomonadota > Gammaproteobacteria > Chromatiales > Chromatiaceae > Thiodiazotropha. Next base: position 8,251 of record JBEVVH010000152.1, on the reverse strand, counting down.
AATGCCACGCCTGCCCAACCACATGTCAGAATACTCCGGCGCAACCCTAATTGTGTCCGTACGATTTTTTCTCTTAAGAGAATTTTATCATGCAGGTGGCGCGTATTGTTGAATAGACTGCGCTACTGCTGCCCCGGGGTGTGTTCTTTCGGTGTGCCAACATCATTTCTGGTCAGTGATATACTTGGTCTCGGTATTTCCCGATTTCGCAAATAGTACCTGTAAGGTGGTTATGATGGCGATTGAGTGGATCAGAGAGGTTGCGCGCAAGTTATATCGGAGGTTGTGGCTGCTCACTTTTGGTCGCTCAGTGCCTGGGGTCGATAGGATCGACTCCAGGCGTTTGAGATAAAAATCAGCGCAGCCTCACTGGTACCGCTTCGGTGTCGCAATCCGCGTCGTTGCAGGCTTCGATGATGATGTAGAGGTCTTCCGGTAGACTGTCGACGAGGTCGTCTATTTTAGTTGTGGGATCATCATCGTCCTCACAGACCATTTCCAGGTTGTTATCGAACCAGCAATCCTCGTCGTTGTCATCATCATGATCACAGCGTCCGGTCTCTCCGCAATAGACATAGTAGAAATCAATGTCATTGTCCCTGGAGAGATTGCTGTTGACGCTCAGATAAAACCAGGTGTAGTAGCCACTGGCATTATCGTCATCGACCTCCCATACCAATTCGAACTTACCGCTGTTGATGTTCGAATCGATCACCACTCGGCCATCTTCGAGTTCCGAGGTTGAGCCGTTGACCTCGAAGGTCTTGACCTTGACATCGTCACCACCACCACTGAAGCATGCGGAGATGCTCAGGGTGAACAGGATCGTGGCTGAGAGTTTGATGAGTGTCTTGAACATATTTTGATTCCTTCTTCCTTGGTTTGTCAGGGAGAGTTCGGTATCTGTCGAAACTATCCCATTCCGTGTTTATCAGAGTCAAGGTATCTATTGTATCGGATTGTATGCTGGACGGCTCAGGCCCGGCTTACAACAGGAAGGCGATGATCAGCCCTCCCAGCAGAAAGCGGTAGATGACGAAGGGCCACATGCCGATGTTCTCGATGAAACGCAGGAAAAAATGAATGCACAGGTAGGCGGTGATGAACGCCAGGCCGACGCCCAGTCCGATAGAGAGCCAATCCACAGGTGTCGTGCTTTCGAGCAGATCCAGACCCAGCAGACCCCCTGACATCACAATGGTGGGAATGGAGATCAAGAATGAAAAACGGGATGCCGCCTCCCGGGTCAGGCCGAGCATCACTCCTGCGGTCATGGTGGATCCCGAGCGGGAAGTGCCTGGAATGATGGCCATGGCCTGAAACACGCCAATCACCAGGGCATGCATCCAGTTCAGCGAGTATTCATCACGCTGGCGCTTGCCCATCAGATCCGCGACCAGCAGCAGGATGCCAAAGCCGATGGTGGTGATGGCGATCACCAGGGGGGAGCGCAGGTCGGTCTCCACCAGGGACTTCATGAGCAGGCCGAACGCCCCGACCGGGAGGGTCGCGAGGACGATTATCCAGCCGAGGCGGGACTCCCGGGAACGGGCCGCCGGGTTGACCCAGGAGCGGAAGAAGTCCCCGCCGATATGGATCACCTCGTGGCGGAAGTAACCGATGACCGCCGCCAGGGTGCCCACATGCACCGCCACGTCGAAGGCCAGTCCCTGGTCGGCATAACCGGTGACCTGGGGCGCCAGGATCAGGTGTGCGGAACTGGATATCGGCAGAAACTCGGTCAGACCCTGGACCGCCGCCAGGATGATGATCTGCAGCAGTTCCATGGGTTCAGTTCTTCCAGGGGTTTTCGAGCTGTATGCGCTCCCAGGCCAGCGAGGAGCTGGCGATGGTGGCCAGGTCGTCGTAGCGGGGAATCCAGCCGAGCACTTCGCGGACCTTTTTGGCTCCGGCGACCAGCTCCGGAGGGTCACCCGCGCGGCGTTCCGCCTCGATGATCTTCAGGGGTGCGCCGTTGGCGTCCTCCACCGATTTGAGCAGTTCGCGCACCGAGTAGCCGTGCCCGTAACCGCAGTTCAGGGTGGCGGATTCGCCGCCCCCGCGCAGGTAGTCCAGGGCTTTGACATGTGCGTTGGCAAGGTCCTCCACATGGATGTAGTCCCGCACTCCGGTGCCGTCCGGGGTCGGATAGTCGGTGCCGAAGATGTAGACCGCGTCGCGCTTGCCTACTGCCGCTTCGCAGGCCACCTTGGTCAGCAGGGTGGCTTTGGGGGTGGACTGGCCGATGCGTCCTTCGATATCGCAGCCCGCGACATTGAAGTAGCGCAGGGCGATGTAGCGCAGATCGCTGGCAAAGGCCAGATCCCGCAGCATCATTTCCGACATCAGCTTGGAGGTGCCGTAGGGGTTGATGGGCTGGGTGGGTGCGTCCTCGTAGGCGATCCCCGAATCCGGGATGCCGTAGACCGCGGCGGTGGAGGAGAACACGAAGTGCTTGACCCCCGCCTCTGCGCAGCACTGCAGCAGGTTGCGGGTGTTGCAGGTGTTGTTGGCGTAGTACTTGAGGGGGTTTTCCACCGATTCAGGAACCACGGTGTGGGCGGCGAAATGCATCACCGTGTCCACATCGTGCTCTTTGAGCACCCGGCTGACCAGTTCCCGGTCACCCGTATCGCCAACGACGAGTTCGCCGTAGAGCACCGCATCACGGAATCCCGTGGAAAGGTTGTCCAGGGTGACCAGACGCTCTCCGGCTTCACCCAGTTGACGGGCCGTATGGCTGCCGATGTATCCGACGCCTCCGGTGACGAGAATTCCTTTACGCGACATGGCTAGACTTCAAATTCAAAAAACCGGCTCATCATAGCGGGGGACGGGGTCAGAGTCATGTCCCGTCCGAAGCCTGCGGTGGATTTTTTAAACCGGTTTGGCAGGAACGGGTGTCAGTGGTCGGGATGCAGATTGAACAGGTGGTAGGTGTTGAACCGGGTCTGCTCGGCGACTTCCTCAGGGGACTCGCCCCGCAGGGTGCTGACCTGTTCTAGTACCTCGGTGAGACGGGCCGGCTCGTTGCGCTCACCCCGGTGGGTGCAGTTGGGCTGATCCGGAGAGTCGGTCTCAAGCATCAGGGATGTCAGTGGCAGACGTTGCACCAGCCGGTGCATTCGCTGGGCCCGGGGATAGGTGACCGGTCCGCCGAAGCTGAGATAAAAACCCAGGTCGATCAGGCGCAGCGCCTGCTGTTCGCTGCCGGAAAAGCTGTGCAGCATGCCCCGCACCCCGGGATAACGCCGCAGGGTGTTGATCACCTCCTCTACGGAGCGCCGGGCATGGATGATCAGTGGAAGATCGTACTGCCGGGCCAGGCTCAGCTGTCCCTCGAAATAGAACTGCTGCAGTTCGGGCTGGGGATCGGGAATGTAGAAGTCCAGGCCGCACTCCCCGATCGCCACCGGCTGTTCCCGTTCGGTCCATTCCTGCAGCGCTTCGAGATGGGACTCCCGGTGATCGCTCAGGTACATGGGATGCAGGCCATAGCTCGGGTAGAGCCCGGGATGGTCCCGGCACAGGTCGCGGATCCTCGGCCACCAGGCGGCGATGACCGCGGGGATCACCTGCTCGCGCACCCCCGAGTCATGCGCCCTTTGCAGCGCCTGTTCCCGGTCCGAATCAAACGAGGCGTCGTCGAAATGGCTGTGGGCGTCGATCAGCCGCGGGTGAACACCCATTGGTCACCTTTGGAGAGTGGTTTGTTGTAGGCGTAACCCTCGACCTTGAAGCGCTTCAGGGCTTCCGGCTCCTGCAGCCGCTTGTCGATGATGTAGCGGCTCATCAGGCCCCGGGCTCGCTTCGCGAACACCCCGATCATCTGGTAGCCGCCGTTCTTCCGCTCCTTGAACTGGGGGGTGATGATGCGACCTTTAATCAGTTTCGGTTTGATCGATTTGTAGTACTCGTTGGAGGCGAGATTGATCAGCACATCGTCACCCTGGGCCTCGAGATCCTTGTTGATCGCCTGGGTGATGGTTTCACCCCAGAAGGCGTACAGATCCTTGCCTGCTTCATTGGGCAGCTTGGTGCCCATCTCCAGCCGGTAGGGCTGCATCAGGTCCAGGGGTTTGAGCACCCCGTAGAGTCCGGAGAGGATGCGCAGATGCGTCTGGGCGAAATCCAGGGATTCCTCGCTCAGGGTTTCCGCGTCCAGGCCGGTGTACACATCCCCCTTCATGGCGAGCACAGCCTGTTTGGCGTTCTTCATGGAAAACGGGGTCTTCCAGTCGTGATAGCGCTCGAAGTTGAGCTCCGCCAGTTTCATGCTCAGTTTCATCAATTCCGCCAGGTCCAGCGCGGAGTAGTTGCGCAGATTGCTGACCAGTTGCTGGGAGTCCTTGAGAAACCGGGGTTTGGTATGGCTCCGGGTGATGGGCGGGGTCTCGTAATCGAGAGTTTTGGCGGGTGAGATGACAATCAGCATGGTTCAGGTTCCTGCATCCGAATATGCGTCCCATGATCGCTACACGGGGAGAGAATTACAACCGGCCGGGGGTGAGGAAAAAGCCAACGGGTAGTGATGGGGAATGGCCCGTGGTAGGCTTCTGCGATTGTTCCAATTCGAGTACCGTCCCTCGGGCGGAGTACGGCAGGTCAGGATGGGTGGCAGATGAATCGATCGGGGGAAGAGGTGTTTTCGCGGCTCCTGCAGGTGGTGAAAAACCTCTATGCGGAGACTGCCGGATTGGTGCCGGAGGATGCGGAACTGCAGCTATGGTACAACCGGGGCTATGCGGACGGCATGGTCGCCGCGATGAACCGGCAGGGATACGGGCAGAGCGTTCAGAACGCGCTGAATCCGGCCCCGCGACCGATCTCCGAGGAGAGTCCCTTCCTGCCCTGGGGCAAGGCCTACCGGCACGGTTACGAGATGGGGGAAGGGGAGACCCTCGAGGTTCTACCCTCCCGGGGGTGAGCTCACCATCCGCAGCCCCCTTGAGATCATCCTGCATGGCGGCCACCCGGCTATGCATCCACTACCTGAGAGCAGAGGCAAACACCTGTGAGGATTGTATCGTTCAACACCAATGGGATCCGTGCCCGGGTCCATCAGCTGGAGCAACTCAAAGCGGCCTACGACCCCGATGTCATCGGGATTCAGGAGTCCAAGGTCCAGGACCAGGATTTTCCCCTGGATATGATTGCGGCGCTGGACTACCGGGCCTGCTATCACGGCCAAAAGACCCACTACGGAGTGGCGCTGCTCTCCAAAACCGAGCCCCTGGCGGTGAGCAAGGGTTTTCCCACGGATGGGGACGATGCCCAGCGCCGCCTCATCGCGGGCCGCTACCGTTCGCCCAAGGGCAGTGAATTCAGCGTGATCAACGGCTACTTCCCCCAGGGGGAGAGCCGGGACCATGCGGTGAAGTTTCCCGCCAAGCAGAAATTCTACGCCGATCTGCTCAGCTACCTGCAGACCCACCACAGCCCGGATGAACCCCTGCTGCTGGTGGGTGACATGAACGTGGCGCCCCTGGATACCGACATCGGTATCGGCGAGGACAACGCCAAACGCTGGCTGAGGACCGGTAAGTGCAGTTTCCTCCCCGAGGAGCGGGCCTGGTTGCAGGCCATCATGGATTGGGGGCTGCAGGACAGCTTCCGTACCCTCAAACCGGAGGTGGACGACCTGTTCAGCTGGTTCGATTACCGCAGCCGGGGGTTCGAACGGGAACCCAAGCGGGGTCTGCGTATCGATCTGATGCTGGCCACCCAGCCGTTGATCAGTGCCTGCACCGATGTCGGTATCGCCTATGATATCCGCGCCATGGAGAAACCGTCGGATCACTGCCCGGTGTGGGCGGAATTCGATTTCTGACCTCCCGGCGGATCCATGACTGAGGTGGTCATCCTGAGGTTCATGACTCGTTGTCTCGTTCCCACGCAGAGCGTGGGAACGAGTGTCAGTATCCTCGTGGCGTATGCCTAGTCTCCCGACTGCTTGTGGTTGCCCGGGCGTCCCAGATATCCATGCGTGCTCCTGGCGCTTGGATTCATCACACAACCTGCGCGATCAGGTCGACGGGGCAGATGCCTGAGGTCACCCTGAGGTTCTATGAGGAGCTGAATGATTTTCTTCCTGCGGCCTTGCGCAAGCAGGACAGTGTGCAGGCTTTCCAGGCCGGACAGAGCGTCAAGCATCTGATCGAAAAGCTCGGTGTGCCGCACACCGAGATCGAGATCGTCCTGGTCAATGGCCAGTCGGTAGCCTTTGATCACCTTCTACGGGAAGGTGATCGCATCAGTGTCTATCCCATGTTCGAGTCCTTGGATGTCTCGCCGTTGCTGAAACTCCGGGAGCGACCTCTGAGAAATCCGAGATTCGTTGCCGATGCGCACCTGGGCAAACTGGCCCGGCTGTTGCGGCTGGTGGGGTTCGACACCCGGTTCCGCAACGACGCGGGGGATCGCGCCCTGGTGGACTGTTCAATTGCTGAGCGGCGTGTTCTGCTGAGTCGCGACCGGGCCCTGCTGATGCACCGCGAGCTGACTCACGGCTGTTATGTGCACGCGATCGAGCCCCGTCGGCAACTCGAGGAAGTGGTCGAGCGTTTCGATTTGACCGCGCAGATGACGCCCTTCAGTCGTTGCACCCTGTGTAACGGTGCACTCGCACCGGTCGATCCCGGGCAGATCGCTGACAGGCTGCCCAATCGGGTGCGGCATCACTATAATGAATTCTGGCTTTGCCGGGACTGTGGACAGATTTATTGGAAGGGCAGTCACTACCGGCAACTGTCCGCCCGGGTCGATGCGTTGCGTAACAGGGGAGATTCATGATCAGACGATGGTTGATGATCGGCAGTTTGGCGCTCGGCAGTTTGGCGCTCGCGGGACTGGTGTTCGCCCAACCCTCCATGGGGGGATGTATCAGGATGGTGTTCGACCATTACTGTCTGGGGGGCAGCTTCAGTCAATTGCTCAGGGAGCGCGCGCCGGACTTTGCCCCGGTGACCGATGGGGACCGGCGTGGCGTAGTCTACCGGGCCGAGCGGGAACTCGTCTATGTAATGGCCTACCGGGATCACATTTACAAGATTCTGCAGACCTACGAACCTGGCAATCAGGTTACCTTTAAAGAACTGCAACGCCATCTGCAGGAGAAATATGGCCAGCCCGCTGATCAGAGCGTGTTTCCCGAATATGTACGCAACATGTCCGGGAAGATCGGGGCGATCCGTCGCGGGGAGGGTGAGATGCAGCTGGTCTGGCATCTTCCAGGTGAGGACTGGCGCCTTGAGTTGAGCTGGATGCGAAAACCCGGTATCTCCATCGCCTACCTGGCCAATGAACTGGACGCTGAACAACAGAAAGCGCGCCTGGACGGACTCTGACAGATGGTTGAAATGCTACTCAGGCGGCAGGGATCTGCTTTGAAATCCGTTTAAGACTTTTTCGGCGAATTTCAACTGCCTGTGAAACGGCCGTTGTTCAAATCGATCGATACACTCAGGAGAGTCATTATGTGGAAACTCATCAATTGGACTATTTCGATGCTACTTGTCGCCGTGTTGCTGCCCGCTTGCGGTGGCGGCGGCGGGGGTGACGACAGCAGCGACGACGGGGGCGGCAGTACCTCCTCATCCCTGGATTATTCCGGTGCCACCTCAGAGGCAACCCTGACCAGTGAAAATGCCAAGGACCTGGCCACTGCCGGAGCCTCGGGCGCCAAGCAGGCGACCAGTTCGGACAGCGTCCCGATGAGTCTGGTGCAACGCAGTGATGTGCCTGTCAGCCACGACGAGATCATGCGGGAGTTCGCCGGTTGGATAGCAGGGGTCATGCAGGACGACGAGCCAACTGTGGCCGCCCGGGGTGTGAGCTCCGCTCGTACCCAGGATTTGTCAGACTCCTTTTGTTATAGGGGCAGCCTGATCATCGACTACCCGGATGCCGGACCCTCCGGAAACTGGAGCATCGTGTTCAATCAGTGTTCCCGCAGCGTCACCTACAGCTCGGGGAGTTATTCCTCAACCTTCAATGGCTCAGTGGAAGGCACCTACACCGACATCGGCGGCGGTTACCGTCTGGAGTTGCGTTATGTGAACTTCACGGTCTCGGTGCAGAGCGCAACCGTCAACTACACCGATACCTTCAATATGTCCGTGACCTGTACCGGGGATAATGAAGGGACATCGGTCAGTTGTGACTATTAACCCGGCCGTTAAATACAGAGATCGCTATGCGGCGTATGCAATCTTTTGGTGTTCAAAATACTTGCGAACCCGTCCAGGAGTTT
>JBEVVH010000151.1:0-8415 GCA_040507245.1 Candidatus Thiodiazotropha sp. | reverse complement strand
GCGCCTACGGCTCGTCGGGTTTCCAGTATCGCCTCGCGACTACCGGGGACTACCAGCCTTCGCTTCGCTTTCCCTGGCTGGCAGCGAGCGAGGCGATCGGCTATCGCCGCCTTGACCGCAACCCTCCAGTGTAGTGCCCTAGAAAGGCATGACCGCCTGAGGAATCAAGATTTCAGATCGGCTCATCCGGCCTGGTCATGCATCCTCAGCATCATGTCGTTGAGGCTGTCGGACAATTGCATCAGGTCATGACTGAAGCGGGCGGTCTGCTTCGAACTGGCGACATTCTCGGACGAGAGCGTCTTGATCTCATGCACGTTGCGATTGATTTCAGAGGCCACCTGGCTTTGCTGTTCCGCTGCGGTCGCAATATGCTTTGAGCGCGCTTCGATCTCGGACACAAAGCTATTGATCGACTCGATGGCATGCCCCGCAGAGTTGACCTGCTGTACACATTGGTCCGCCTGAGCCTGCCCGCTGGCCATCACCTTGACCGCGTTCTTCGCTCCGCCCTGCACTGCCTGTATGATCTCCTGGATCTCATTGGTGGACTGCTGGGTGCGGTTCGCCAGATTGCGCACTTCATCCGCCACGACTGCAAATCCCCGGCCCTGCTCGCCCGCACGGGCAGCTTCGATGGCCGCGTTCAAGGCCAGCAGGTTGGTCTGTTCAGCAATGCTTTGGATGACATCGAGAACCCCTCCGATGGTCTCGGCGGATTGATCCAACTCCTGTATCGCCAGTGTTGCGCGACTCACATCCTTCGAAAGGGCATCGATGGTCACAATGGTTTCATCCACCACACCCTTTACCGCTTTGGCTTCCCGATTGGTATCGCTGGTAAGCAGCGCAGTGGCGTTTGCATTGGATGCGATTTCATTTACGGTGACGGACATTTCATTCATCGCAGTGGCCACCTCCGAAGCCTGCATCTGCTCCCGATCAATGGCACTGAGGGTTACATCAGCAACATCGGACAAGGTAACGGCATCGGTCTTGATCGTGTGTATCGCCTGTTCCACTTCCGTGACGAAGGCCTGCAGCTTGTCCATCATGTGATTGAAAGCGTTGCCCATGCGTCCCAATTCACTCCCATCGGTCACATCGGTGCGGATCGACAGATTGTTACGCGCCTGCACCGCGGTCATGGTCTGTTCCAGGCGTTTCACCGGCAACAGAATCGAGCGGCCCAACCAGATTGAGATTCCGACGATCAACAAACCGATGACTCCCACCCCACTCAGGGTTTTCAGGGCGACGCTGATGAACGCCCCGTTTACATCATCGACATACAGACCGGATCCGATAATCCATTGCCAGGCCGGATAATCCTTGACGAACGAAACCTTGGGCTGCGGATCATCCTTACCTACCTTGGGCCACAGATAGTCGACAAATCCACCTTCGGGATCGCTTTCAGCTTTACTGACAAACGCCTTGAACAGCGGCTTTCCTTGCGGGTCCTTGATTTCACCCAGGTACTGTCCGTTTAGCTTTGGTTTGATGGGATGCATGACCATTTTCGGCTGGTGGTCGTTGATCCAGAAATAACCGTCATCACCATAACGAATATCTTCCACCGCCTTGAGTGCAGCAGCCTGCGCAGCTTCCCGGGTCATCACACCCTGTTTTTCCAGCTCACCGTAGTGCGCCAACAGGCTGTAGATCGATTCGACCACCTGCCTTACCTGCATTTGGCGATCCGAGAAGAGGGTTGAATGGAAGGTCGAAAGAAACAGGGCCGAAACAATGCTGATACCTGCCACGGCCACTACCACATTCATTAGAATTCTAGTACGCAGACTCAGTCTGCTCGCACCAATAGCCATACTCGGGCACTCCGTTAAGTACAACTCGTCCCTGTTTTGTTGTTATATCCTCAGCATCCCTGATATGGACCGCAAATTACTACTTTGCTGTATGCACTGTTTCGGCACGCGGAAGCGTCTCTTGAGAGGAATCGTGCAGAAAAACAGTACGCGGGTGATAACGGCTGGGCGGCTACCGGAATCACCGGCATCAGGTAACAGTCGAGCGCGGCTCAGACACCTACGAGAGCGAGGCGTAATTCGCCGTATTAAGGCGGTTTACTGGAGCAAATGAACCTTTTGAGGTGGATCTCAACTCAGGATCTAACCGTCTGAATCAAATTTCGGCTGCCTGTTAGAACGCGCCTTTCAAGCCCTCGAGCCGTCTGCGGAAGGACTCCACAATCTGACGGTTGTCGGTGGGACTGGAGACCACGCTGGGGACCAGCACCACCACCAGTTCGGTGCGCCGGTTGAATTTCGACTCCTGCCCGAATAGCCAGCCGATCAGGGGGATATTGCTGAGATAGGGCAGCCCCGAGCTGCCACTCGTGTCCTGGTCCTTGATCAGACCGCCGAGGATCAGCGCCTCACCGTTCTGCACCGCCACAGTACTGGTGATTTTGCGCGTGGAGATGGTCGGGGAATCCACCGTGGAAGTGCTGTTGGACGAGACATCACTCACCTCCTGGGAGATATCCAGGGTCACCAGACCACTTGGATTGACCCGGGGAGTGACCTCCAGCAGCACACCGGTATCCCGGTAGCTGATGTTATTGATCAGCTGAGAATCGGAGGTGGAGGTCGACTGGGACTGGCGGGTGACGATCGGTACCTGATCACCGACCTGGATCGAAGCGGTCTCGTTGTCCAGCACCATCACCGACGGGGAGGAGAGCACCCGGACCAGCGAGTCGCTCGCCAGGGCATTGAGCACCATGCGCACATCATTGACCGAGCGCAGCACGGAGAAATTAAACCCGGGCAGGATATTGGCGATATCCGCGGCACTGGAGTTGGAGAGCACCCCCTGGCCGTCATAACGCCCACCATTGATGTTGGTATTGAAGGCCCACTGCAGTCCGTATTGCAGCTCGTCCTCCAACGCAACTTCGATGATGGTCGCCTCCACCATCACCTGCAACTGGCGCACATCAAGTCGTTCCAGAGCATTGCTGATAGTGGCGTATTCATCCGGAGTAGCAGTAATTACCAGGGAGTTGTGTTTGATATCCGCCACCACTCTAACCTCTCCCTGAGAGTATTCACTGGTGGAACCGGAGAGATTCAGATTGGCTGCCCGGGTGCCCGTGGCGGTAGTCGTGACCCCGTCGCTCTGGGTACTGCTGCTGAGGGTTTCGACAGTCTTCCCAGGGGCCACCTTCGACATCTGAGTCTGGGTGGTGGTACCGGAGGATGAATAGAGCTGTTGCAGTAGATCCGCCAGATCCTGGGCATCGCCGTTCTGCACCCGGTAGACATACAGGCGCCGACTGGTACCTGTCTCCTCGGACTCGACCCGGTCGAGCCGGGGTATCCACTCGGCCGCAGTGCGCAGATATTGCTTCTGCGGTGTGACCACCAGGATACCGTTGGCCTCCTCTACCGGAACGATGCGAAACATACCCTGCAGGGGATTGTTTTCCACACTGCCGACGATGGCCTGAAGTTCCTTGATCACCACCGAGGTCTTCGCGTGCTTGAGGGGAAAGAACCCCACTGAGAGTCCCTTGATCCAATCCACATCGAACAGGCGGATGGTTTCGAGCAGACCACTCATCTCTCCACCGGTACCGGCAAGCACCAGCAGATTACGCGCCCCGTCCACCCGCACGATGCCGCCCTTGGGAGTCAGCGGCTGGAGGATGTCGGCCATCTCATGAGCGCCGATGTAGTTGAGGGGCACCACCTGGAGTGAATAGCCGGAAGGCAGCGGGCTCTTGGCATCCGCCAACTGCGCCACCTGCTGTCCCTGAATCGCCTTGGTCAGGGGCAGGATCCGGTACACATCCCCTTCCTGGACCAGCGCCGCGCCGTTCATCGCCAACAGGGTCTCAAGGGTGGACAGCAGGTCCTGGCGCCTGAGCGGACTGCCGGTTTGCAGGGTCACCTTGCCATTCACGGCGGGATCCAGAATGTAGCTCGCCTTGAGCAGTTCGCCGAGCACCGTCTGAATCACATCGCGCAGATCCGCCTGCTCGAAGTTGAGGGTGATGTCACCCTGGACGGTCTGGTCTTGTGTGGAACCTCCGGGGCGGCCCTGTAACCGTACGAAATCCCCTGTGCCGTAGAAGAGTTGGGGTTGATTCGTCTCCGGGATATCCTGAGGGTTGGAAGTCTGCGGCGCGGCGAACCCGACATCGATGCTCGATTCGGAGGTCAAACCCGGTGTGATATGGCCCCGCGGGAGTGCATGCGTCGCCTGATCTGCGGCCCCCTGGCTGGAATCTGTCACACTGGCGCACCCCGTCAACAGGACAAGAAGCAGGGTAAAGGGGAAATACCTGGTCAACATCGATCTCGCGGTTTAATTGGCCCTGAGTTCCGGGCACACAATGGGGGCATTTTAGCGGGTATGGACCCTTGGGTCACTGGAGAGTTTCGTCTCAGGATTCCAGTTGGTAACCCTTCTCGTGAAACAGGCACAAAGCCGCATCCGCCACTTCAGCGTCGTACAGCACCCCCCGGTGTTGATCTATTTTCGTTAACGCCAGTTCGATACCAAGACTGGCCCGGTAAGGCCGGTGGGATGCCATGGCTTCGATCACGTCCGCCACGGCAAGGATACGGGCTTCATAGATGATCCCGTCATCGCGCAAACCCAAAGGATAACCGCTGCCATCCATGCGTTCGTGATGCTGACGGACGATCTGGGCTATAGGCCAGGGGTATTCGATACCCTTGAGGATCTCGAAACCCGATTCGGGATGCTGCTTGATCAGGGTGTACTCGGCCGGGCTGAGCTGGCCAGGTTTACTGAGATATTCGGTGGGAATGCTGATCTTGCCCACATCGTGTATCACGGCGGAAAGCACCAGCCCTTCGATCCGGTCCTCAGGCATGTGCAACTCGCGGGCGATCGCTTCAGCGATCTGCGCAACCCGGCGCTGGTGGCCTGCGGTGTAGGGATCACGCATCTCAACCATGGCCGCAAGCGCCGAAACTGAGTCCATCAGGGTGCGTTTGAGCCGTTCCTGGCTCTGGTTCAGTGATTGGGTCCTCTCCATCACCCGCTCTTCAAGGCAATGACGTAACCGGTAGAGTTCCAGATGGGTCCGCACCCGTGCCAGCAGTTCCTCGCGCTGAAAAGGTTTGGTGACGTAATCCACCGCACCAATACTGAAGCCTTTCAATTTCTCCTGGGTTTCAGAGATGGCGCTGACGAAAATCACGGGGATATCGCGAAGACGATCACTCTGTTTCAGCCGACGGCACACCTCGAAGCCATCCAGGCCCGGCATGCTGGCATCGAGCAGTATCAGTTCGGGTGGTTGCGTCTGGGCGGCGCTCAACGCCAGTTCGCCATTGATTGCTGAACGGACCCGAAAGCCTTCCGCAGAAAGCAGATCGTTCAATAGTCTGAGCGAACTGGGGGTATCATCTACGGCCAGAATATCGCCAGCGCCGCTATCCGTCATGATGCCACCTGGTGTGTTGGGACTGTTAACACTGTTCACGCGTGATTATAGCGTGAAGCCTGACACTTGCCTTGGCCGAAGCGCATACTGTCTCGCACACCACTTGCATCAATGAGGATCCGTCGGAACGGATATCAATGCTTCCAGTATCGACGGGTACGCGAAGTTGTCCACACGATGACGCAACTCGCGGCCCAATGCCGCGTCTTGATGCGCGATCCGCTCGACAGTCGCTCTGATACTCACCTGATCCAGAGAGTGCAGGGCCTCTTCGAGATCCCGCCGCAGGGTCTTATCCAAGCGCGACAACGCCTGTAGAGACTGTGCGCCTCGTTTCGCATCCCGGTCTGAGTGATCGTAGCGATACTGGAAGCGGACACCCAATTGTTTCGTCAGACAGCTGTGAATATCGCTGAAACGGAAGGGTTTGCGAACGTAATCGTCCACCCCTGAGTTTGACATCTCAAGCTCTTCTTCCTTGAAAGCCGAGGCCGTGACCATGACGATTTTCACCGCGTCACCCCCCGGCCGGCCACGGATTTCCCGTGTCGCTTCGAGGCCGTCCATGATGGGCATACGGCGGTCCATCCAAATCAAGTGGGGGTGCCAGGCGTCGAACTGCTCCACGCAATCCGCTCCGTTTTCCGCAATCCTGGCTTCGTAGCCCAGATCTTCCATCAACCGGACCAGCAGCCTCTGGTTGTCGGGTTGATCCTCGGCGATCAGAATCCGGTAAAGCGGTTCACCGGGCGCCAGACCGGTAACGTCTCCCGAATGCACCTCATCAGGCTCCGTCATCTCGGAGGGATTGACCACCTCCAGCGGCAGTTCCACACGAAACAGAGAGCCCTTTCCCGGTTCGCTCTCCACGCTGGCCGTTCCGCCCATCAGTTCCGCATATTGCAGCACGATAGAGAGCCCCAGTCCGGTGCCGCCCAGGGACGATGTCTCACCCAGCTGAACGAAGGGGCGAAACAACCGCGCCCGATCCGCCTCACCAATCCCCGGCCCCGTATCTTCGATCTCGATGCGCAGATACTGCCGGGTATTCGCCTTGACCCCGATCCGCACAATCACGCCACCCTGCTCGGTAAACTTCAAGGCATTGCCCAACAGATTGACCAGGATCTGGCGCAACCGCGCTTCGTCCCCCTTGATGTAGCGAGGAAACTCCGACTCCTGATCGATGACGATCCATAACCCCTTCTCCCGGGCACGCAACTGCATCATCTCAACCACTTCCCTGACCAGTCCCTCCAGGTCCAGACTGCGAATCTCAAGCTGCAGTTTGCCCGCTTCGATCTTGGCGATCTCGAGCACATCGTTGATCAGTTTCAACAGATGCTCACCGCTCTGATTGATGATTTTCAGATTGTCATGCTGCGCCCGGCTCAGGGTCTCATCCTGTCGCATCAGATGCGAAAAACCGAGGATGGCGTTGAGCGGGGTGCGCAGTTCATGACTCATATTGGCGAGAAAAACACTCTTCGCCTTGTTGGCGGACTCCGCCTCGTCCCGGGCCAGACGCAACTCCTCGGTCCGATGCGCAACCATCTCTTCCAGATGCTCCTTGTGGGTGCGCACTTCCGTTTCAACATGACGACGCTCCATCAGTAACTGCATTCGGTCGAGCGTCACCGCCATGTGGCTCGCCAGCGCGGTCAGGTACTCCTGCTCGGTAAGCGAGGGACAGCGAACGCCCTGACTGCCGTAGGTTCCGGTGCTCAGCGTGCCGATGCGGCGATCCGAAAGGAAGATCGGAACATTGACAATGGTGCGCAGCCCCATCGCCTGCACGAGATCCTTGTTGGTGCGCGGATCGCTCTCCGCATCCTCCACCACGACAATCTCCTGAGAGGCGGCGATCGCCTCCAGCATCGGATCGCCGGCAATCGGCAAAGTCGCCACATTCTCACTGATCTTGTCACTCAAGCTACCGCTCTTATCCAGGACCTTGAAGCAGCTCTTATCGTCGCACAAGAGGTAAACCGCCAGAAAACGATAATCGAGCATGACTGCGACCTCATCCTGCGCGGCGCCCACCACCTCACCACTGGACTGCGCCTGTTCCAGGCGGCGGGAAAGCCGCAACAGGGATTGCGCGAAACGCTCCCGCTGTTGCAGCGCATGTTCCGCCTCTTTACTCTCGGTGATGTCAGGAAAGGTCACGAATCCCGCGATGAGATTGTTCTCATTGTCATAGATGGGCGAACCGGACACCATTTCCCAACGACGGCTGCCATCCTTTCTCACAACCTGCATTTCCAGGTTTCGGGTCACTTCGCCCTGTAAAGCCCGCGCCAGCGGCATCGCCTCATGGGGGACAAAATTGCCCTGTGTGTCGTAATCCTTCCAGGACGCTTTCAAATTCTGCAGGAGAATCCCCGGCACCGTGTTCGGTTCATCGCTGATCTGCAGAAAGTCGACGCAGGCCTGATTGAAGATCAGTTCACCGGTATTTTTGACCATCGCCATGGGCACCGGAGACTGCTCTACGACACCTTCGAACAGCGTCCGCGCATCCAGCAGCTCCTTTTCCATCTGTTTGCGCGCCGTGATGTCGGTCACCATGGCGAAAGAGCCTTTGAACTGACCCGATTCGTCCACCACCGGCGTAGCGGAAATCAACACCCAGAGCGTTGAACCGTCCTTGCGTCGCAGGCGCCTTTCACAGGAGTCAGTACGCTGATTCAAAGCTTGAGCGCTAGAGTATACGGCATTTTAGGTTGGAGTGTTGGGGCGCGTATGTTGCCCAGACGGTTACCCAGTCCCACCCATTTACTGTTTCTCCGTAGCAAGGGAAGGGCAAGCTCATGTATCTATCTCCTAATCACTGTACTCTCTTAGCATGAACCTGACCGTACGCCCATTCCTCATCTTATTAACCCGGCAATAAAATACATCTGCTACGCGGCATAAGAAATCTTCTCGTGATTGAAATATTTTGCAACTCGCTTTGGTTTCTTTTG
>JBEVVH010000150.1:0-8551 GCA_040507245.1 Candidatus Thiodiazotropha sp. | reverse complement strand
TCCAAAGATCGCATCCGAACGCGACGTCCAGTCATTCGGGAGCTGACAACGGAGCGGTGACGAGCTTGCGAAGTCATCGCGTAGTGTCAGTAACCGGGACGACCGGGGCACTAATAGGCTGTCAAAGATCGAATCGATTTTGGTGGACTTGGATGTCCCAAAATCTTTCATGAGATCGAAGACTCGCTTGACATCTATGCCTTGTCCCATGATGACGGCAAGGACAGCCTGGTGTACGTGCCGCGCGGTACCATCGAGCTGAATGTGGAGTTGGGCGATGACTTCTGGTCGGAACAGACCCTGGAGCACTATGAGCCCTGAGATGCATCCGCTGCATACGGCGAGCGGCGGCGGGTCGGCAATCCTGAGCCGGTTGTAGGGCGATGCGGGGGAAGCTGACACTGGACCGTGACGGGTACGGCTCTAAAAGGGTGGCTGTTACGTGAGTGGTGAGCGCCGGGACTATGCTTCGGGGTACGCCCGATTCATGCTGCGGCACCGCCGTCTGGTGATCCTGCTGCTGTTTGCGTTCACCCTGCTGGCCGGCCTGTTCCTCAATCAGATCAATCTGCGCAACGACCCCGATTCCCTGCTCCCACTGAGCAATCCCTACATCGCAACCAATCTCTATAGCGACTACACCTACGGTATGGGTAACCTGATGGTCTGGGGCCTGACTGTGAAACAGGGTGATATCTACCAGCCCTGGTTCATTCGTATGGTGAATGAGTTCTACCGCGATGTGAGCGCGTTGCCGTTTGCCAACCCGGACAAGTTTGTCGGCCTGCCCTCACCCCGGTTGCGCAATCTGGGTATCTCGGTGGATGGCAGTCTGGATTTCCGCCGTCTGATGCCGGCCAACGGGCTCTCGGACAATCCCCTGGAGGCACAGGCCCAGCTGCATTTCCTGCGCGAGGGTCTGGAGAAGCACATCGTCCTGGAGCCCCTGATGCTCTACTACCAGGATGCCCAGGGCAACAAGTGCGACATGACCAATGACAAGGGCCTGATCGACAACCGCACCGTGCACCATGTGCATCGGGAGTGCCGGGCGACCGGTACCTTCATCATCGGTGATTTCTCCAACGATCTGAAGGACCATCATCTGGACTGGATTGCCAGTCTGCGGGAACTGATGCAGTCCTATGAGACCCGCTACGGGGATCGGGTCACTTTCTACCAGTCCGGCGAACCCTATTTCCTGGCCTCGATGGTGGAAGAGTTATGGGACAAGGCCTGGCTGTTCGGTGTCTCCCTGTTGATCATCCTGGTGATCCTCTGGTACGAGTTCCGCCACTGGAGCTGTGCGGTGTTTCCTTTGCTCGGGGTCGGCATGACCATCGTGCTGACCCTGGGATTGATGGGCTATACCCAGTTCAAGCTCACCACCATGATGGCGCTCACGCCAATGCTGCTGCTGGCGATCGGTATCGGTCATGCGATGCAGATCACCCGGCGTTTCATGCAGGAGCTGAGTGCTCAGGGCGATCCGGAACAGGCCGCCTTCGCCGCGATCCGCCACACCGTGATCCCGGCAGCGCTCTCCATTGGCACCGACCTGCACGGCTTTTTCGCCATCTCCTTCATCGACATCTCGTTTTACAAGGCCTATGCCTATTTCGGCATCTTCGGCATGTCCACCCTGATCCTCACCACCACTACCCTGATCCCCCTGCTGATGGTGAGCTTCCCGCCGAAACTGCGTGAGCGGGAGACCGAGCGGGGTTGGGAACGGCGCATGGCGAATGGCGTCACCCGGCTGCTCACAGGGCCCGGAAAATGGTTGCCGGTCACCGCAGTGATCGTGATCTGGCTTGGGTCCGCCTACCTGGCAGAACTGGACAAGGAGTTTCTCGCCCTGATGGCGGGGCAGGAGGGTCGCAAGGACCCCGAAGTCGCGCGAATCCAGGATGAGTTCGACATCATGCCCGGGGTGGAAAAGGGTATTCACTATCCCCGTGCCGCCTATAAGGATCACTACCTGTTGGGGGTGCTCACGGGTGAGGGTGGCGAGGTCGAGGCGATCCGTCAGCTGGACGCCCTGTCGCGCATGATGCCTGGAGTGATCACCGCAAATATCGTGATTCGTTCCAAACAGGGCACGCTGCCACCCTGCGGTATGGATGCCTGGGATCCCGCGGGCAGACGGGTGATCGGCCCGCAGCAGTGTTATGACGAAATGACCGATCCCCCACAGGGGGTGTTCAACCAGATCGAGGTGCTCAAAGCGCTTTCGGATTTCGAGGACTGGCTGCGCGGTCATCCGCACATCGGTTTCACCTCCTCCTACGTGCAGTTCGTCAAGACTCTGAACATGATGTTCAACGCCCCCAGCGGGGAGCGGCCCACCGAACACATGAATCTTTACGCTATTCCCGACCACGAGCATATGCTCAAAAACCGCTATGCCTATCGGATGGACCGTTTCGGCAATCTGCCGGATCCCCGTGAGACCATACCTTTCTATAACGGCATGCTGGTGACCGGGTCCGCGCCCGGGGAGCTTGATGGTTTCGTCAACACCCGCACCTGGGACGAAGGCATCATCGTTGGTTTCGTCAACACCATGGATCCCAAGGAGACTCATCAGACCATCCGGGACATCCAGGACTACCTGAGAGAGCATGCCGACGACCCGGGTATGGCGCAGTTGCAGTTTGGGGTGCAGGGTGGTGAGCGGGTGACGGTGCCCGGGACCCGCAAGGTTGCCACTCACACGGTGGAAGTGTCGAACTCCCTGCATGGGCGGGCTCCGGTCGGAGGGTTTCTGGGGGTCACCGAAGCCACCCGGGATGTGGCTTTCAAGGAGTGGCTGAACGCCCCGGTGGCCACTTCACTTACAGTGTTCATCATGACCCTGCTGATGTTCCGCTCCTGGATGGTGGCGCTGATCCTGATCAGTCTCTGCTTCATTACCTTGATGACCCAGTATGGCCTGGGGGCCTACATGACGACGGTCAAGGAGTGGTCTGCGAATCTGGCATTCCATGTACAAGTGGCCCTGAGTATCGCCATGGGTCTGGGGGTCGACTACGGCATATACATGGTCTCCCGGTTACAGGAGGAGATGCGCGCCTCGGGGGAGAACTGGACCGAAGCCCTGCGCACCACCCTGCATAACACCGGTTCTGCACTCATCCTCTCCATGGCGGTGCTGCTCGGCAGCTTCATACCCCTCATGAACACCGAGCTGGCCAATCTCTGGTCGGTCAGCCTGTACATCTCGGAAGCCCTGATCATGGACGTGTTCATCGCCCTGCTGGTGTTGCCGCTAATGGTCTACTGGCTGCGGCCGGCCTTCGTCTTCGACCGCGCGCGTTGGCCCAACAGCGACTGAAGCGCGTTACTTTTTGCGTTTCGCCCGGGGATGGGCCTTGTCATACACCTCGGCCAGATGCTGGAAGTCCAGGTGGGTATAGATCTGGGTGGTGCTGATATTGGCGTGTCCCAGCAGTTCCTGAACCGCACGCAAGTCGCCGGAGGACTCCAGCAGATGGGTGGCGAAGGAGTGGCGCAGCAGATGCGGGTGGATGTTGCGCGGAGCACCCTGGCGCACTGACCAGTCATGCAACTGTTTCTGCACCGTGGAGCGGCTGATGCGCTTGCCGCGCACGCCGACGAACAGGGCCGGTTCATCCGGCCCCGCCAGTTCGTGACGCACCGTCAGCCAGCGTTGAATCGCCTCCCGGGCCTGTCTGCCCACCGGCACCAGACGGGATTTGTTGCCCTTGCCGGTGACCGCCACCATCTGTTCCTGCAGATCGAGCTGCCCCAGATCCAGGGCGATGAGTTCCGCGAGTCGCAGACCCGATGAGTAGAACAGCTCCATGATCGCCCGGTCGCGCAGTGACAGTGTGTCGGTGGCATCGATATCGAGCAGTTGCCCGATCTGGTCCGCGTCCAGGGTGACCGGCAGCTTGCGCCGCACCTTGGGTGCGCGTACCCCGAGTGCGGGGTTGGCCTGGGCCAGTTCCTCGCGGATCAGAAAATTGTACAGGGCACGCAGGCTGGAGAGTTCCCGGTGCAGGCTTTTCGGTGACATGCCCTGGCGGTGGCGCTGGGCGATGTAGTGGCGTACCTGGTCCTGGGTCAGGTGGGTCCAGTCCTGGATGGCGTGCTCACTGAGCCAATTGCGGGCTGCCCTCAGGTCACGGGCATAACTCTCCCGGGTATGCGGGGAAAGACGGCGCTCATGGGCCAGATAGTCGAGAAACCGGTCGAGCCGGGTCTGCAGACTGTCGGGTTGTGTCGGGTGGTTGTCCATCCGCTCTCTCTAGTGAAATGCCTCATTCTATTAACTCAAGTTTCGGAGTTCAAATCTTGCGCGAGAATACACATATCTTATTGAATAATAATGTGAATATATCCATGGCTTGGTAAAATATTTGTGTTCTAAATCAAACAATAAAACTTATTGAATGGCATGCATAAGGAATGAAAAATGTGGTAACTGGGCACCCTCCCACGATCATTCGCATAACCGATTGCTTTAACCACGAAGGATCAGATGATCAATCATCTCATTGCGTAGCTTTTGGCATTGAAATCCATGAACACGCTGCTTCGTGAACTTCGTGCTCTTCGTGGTAAAAAATTGGTTTGGCTACTGCCCTGAATAGGCACAGTCGTCGTCCGGACCCATATACCCTGTACGTGGGGCATTTGTGATCGTGTTTACTCGAATGAAATCCGTTCTGAACTCCGAAACTTGAGCTATTGGCCCGACGACATACTTAGTTGTCGGGTTAGCAATACCCGATTATAGCGTGCCGCCTTGGCTTGGAACCGGTGCGGGCTTTATAAACGCACATTAGTATGAAGCACTACACGGGCCCGTTAGAGAGCCCCGCCGCTCAGAGCCCGGGTAGGGAGACCGCCTGCAGGGTGCGGCTGATGATCTGCCCCAGGCGGGAGAGGAATTCCGTGCCATGGTCCGCTGCGAAGCGGTGCGGATCCCGGCTGCCGATGGCCAGCAGGCCGAGCACGCCTTCGCTTTTCAGGGGGATCAGCGCGGTGGAGGCGATATGGTATCCCTCGGCTCCGAATACATAGTCGAGCTGGTGCTGGTCCATGGGGCCGCAGATGGGGCTGTTCTGGTTGAAAAAGGCCTCGAAGCGGGCGGTCTGTTCATCCACCCCGTCCCGATTGGTCTCGTCGAACAGGCTGGGGGAGAAGAGTCTGAGTTCCACCGCGTCGGCCTTGAAATCGTCGTGCAGTTCGTCTTCCAGGGCGTTGAGCACTTCTTCGAAGGTCGCCGCATCGATCAGTTCCAGGGTCAGGCGGTGCATGCGTTCCTGCAGTTGGTCGTTGTTGCGCGCCACTTCGACCAGCTCCGCCAGTTTCTGCTGGCTGTCTCGCAGCTGGCCGCGCAGGGTGTCCACCTGGCGTTCAATGAGTGAAACCGCCGCACCGCTCTGATGGGGGATGTCGAGTCGGGCGAGCAGATCGGAATGGCGGATCAGGAAATCCGGATGGTCGGTGAGATACTCCACTACCAGGCGCTCGATTTCACGATCTTCGAGGGTGCCGTTCGGGGCTTTCTGGGTCATAGCTCAATGGTTCCTTGAAACACAGTTTGCGCGGGACCGCTCAGGAGTACGGAATGGCCCTCTCCCGGCCACTTTATCACAAGATCGCCACCGCGTAGATGCACGCTCACGGTCTCCTCGAGACGTCCCAGCAGGCGTCCCGCGACCACTGCGGCACAGGCCCCGCTGCCGCATGCGAGGGTCTCGCCGGTCCCCCGTTCGTAGACCCTCAGACGGATCTCCCGGGGATTCAGCACCTGCATGAAACCCACATTGACCCGCTCGGGAAAACGCGGGTGGTTTTCGATCGCGGGGCCCAGATGCGCCACAGGGGCCTGGTCCACGTCATCCACCATCAGTACCGCATGGGGGTTGCCCATGGAGAGACTGCTGAGAGTGATGCTCTCACCCGCCACCTCCAGTGGGTAGCGGGTGGCCCGTTGCGCCGCCTCGAAGGGTATCTGCGAGGGCTCAAAGCGGGGCGGGCCCATATCCACCTCGATCATTCCTGATTCGAGTTCCCGCAGTTCGATCAGCCCCCCGCTCGTGGTGACCCGCAATACGGCCTTGTCACTCAAGCCCTGCTCATGCACGAAGCGAACGAAGCAGCGGGCGCCGTTGCCGCAGGCGCCGGCATCGGAGCCGTCCGCATTGATGATGCGATAGTGAAAATCGGTATCCCTCTGACGGGGAGGCTCGACCAGCAGAATCTGATCACAGCCCACCCCGAAGCGGCGGTCGGCGAGACGCCGACAGAGTTCCGGGTCGAGGGGGACATCCTGGCGTACACCATCTATGACCACAAAGTCGTTACCCGCCCCATGCATTTTCGTGAAGCGAAGTTTCATGAGATGTGATTGTGGAATGTGGTGCGTGTGTCCCCTGAGGCCGGCTTCAGCGGTCCCTTCTGTCCACAGGCGCTGAGGATTAGGCACAACAGACCGATGGTAATGAGGATTGTCCAGGGTCTCATGACAGGGGAGGGTGGTGTTCGTTCAGGGTACATGGTTTCGCCAACGATAGGTCAGGTAGAGGGTAACCAGCAAGGTGATCAGACTCAATATGCCCAGCCCGTAGAGCCAGTAAGGTTCGTAGCGGTAGCTGACCTGGTCGCCGGGGACCACGGACACCGCCGGGAGCATGCCCATGAAACCGCTCAGGTCAGCCGGGCGATCGTTGACATAGGCCCGCCACTGCGGGTAGAGCCGGATCGGCAATACCAGCCAGCCCGGCTGTTCACCGGTATACCTGACCTGTACCTCGGTGGGAGTGCGGTTGAGCAGTTGCACCTGGGTGTAATCCGGCTGCAGCTGGGGGTCGAGATCCGCCAGACTGTAGCCGCTGCCGCTGACCCGCAGGTTCTCGATCAGGGCAAGGTTGTCCTCGATGTGGCGCTCGACGAAATAGTTGGGAAATGCGACGCTGCGGAACAGCTTCACCGCCACCTGGGCATACAGGGGCTCATTATCCTGTTCGATGAACACACCGCCGGGCTCGATGGGGTAGACCCAGACACTGAGCTTACCGTCCTGCTGGCTGGGTAGTGCGTGAACCTCGAGCCGGTTGAGGCCGGTTCCCAGTCGGACCGGATGAGGAAACAGGAAGTCGACCCAGCTGTTGTCATGGATAGCGGCGGCCTCCACGGTGGCGGTGCCGAGCAATTGGTCGTCCCGATACAGTTTCACACTGACATCCGTATAGGCCTGGGGTTTGGAGTAGGTGGCCATCAGCAGTTTGACCCCATCGATCTCCATTTCGCTGGGCAGTGGAAAGTGCTGCACCAGGGGGTGCTCCGGAGTGATCAATGGAGAGGGCACGTGCCGCTCGCCCGAGGTGGCCAGTAGAATATTTGTACGGCCGATTTCGGAGCGGGCCGCGCCGCACAGCAGGTAGCGGATGCCCAGCAGCTCGAGGATGTGGCCGTCCGTGCGCACATTCGCGCAATCGATCATGGCGGCGGTTTTGGTCACATGTCCGCCGGGCACCACCTCGCTGTCCAGTACCGCCTTTTCGGCACGGGTCTTGAAGCCGTGCGCGAACCACTCCGGAAGCGCGTAGCTGGTGAGCGTGCCCGAGATCAGATAGACCCGGTCCCCGAGGATGCTCTGCAGTGGCTTGAGATGTTTCTGTACATAGTCGATGGTTGGGGTTTTCGGCACGAAGGTGGCAGCCGGGACCGGGCCGTTGAAGGCCTGGAACAGGGCCCGCATGTCCACGAACTGCACCACAATCAGAAGACTCACCAGAAGCATCGGCGCCAGGCGAAGACCACGCAGAGCGGACAGGCGAAACAGTCGGCTGATGACCTCCGCGGAGATGACTGCAAAACCCAGTGCCAGGAGGATGGTCATGCGACTCCAGCTGTTGCTGTCGAAGGTGGGAATCGCCCAGACGATTTTCCTTGGCAGCAGGCCAAAGGCGATGGAGACGGTCATTGCCAGCACCAGCAGGGCGAACACCATGCCCCGGCTGGCGCGGCCGCGTAACAGTTGGACAACCCCGGCAAACAGAAACAGCAGCGGCAGAATCCCCACATAGAAGGTCTGCTCGACACTGGGTATGCGTTCCTGAATGGGGAACACGAAACGGATGAAATCGGCCAGTTCCAGGGGTGTATCGCCCCGTTGGGCGCGTAGTTCCAGGGCCTTGGTGGCCTGTAGCATCTCGTACAGGGAATGAATCGCAAATGAGGTGATGAGAAAGGCCATGACACCGAACAGTGTCAGTATCAGGGCACATTTGAGTACCGATTTCAGGCCTTCGGACCAGGGTGCGTAAACCAGAGAGAAGATGGCGAGAGCCATCAGGGCATAGACCGTGACCGTGGGAAAGCCACCCAGGACCATCAGTGCGGTGGACAGGGTCAGGCCGGGCAGATAGACCCGTCTGCGGGTGGTCAGGTAGCCGTGTACACAGAGAAACACCCAGGGAATCCAGCGCTGCCAGCCAGGGAAAGCGAAGCGAAGGCTGGTAGTCCCCGGTAGTCGCGAGGCGATACTGGAAACCCGACGTGCCGTAGGCGC
>JBEVVH010000149.1:0-8767 GCA_040507245.1 Candidatus Thiodiazotropha sp. | reverse complement strand
GCCGGGGCACTAATAGGCTGTCAAAGATCGAATCGATTTTGGTGGACTTGGATGTCCCAAAATCTTTCATGAGATCGAAGACTCGCTTGGTGGAGGCTGTTGTCTCGCTCCATTGGGAAGGAGGATTCCCGGACGTGGATGGCTTGATCTGGCCTTTTCTGCCGCTCAGTCTTTGGTGTTACGTACGGGCTTTGGTCGGACGTCCCGTTACCCGCATCGGTCCGCACCTGATGCGGGCCCTGGCGGTCGCGGTTTGTCTTATGCCGCTGATCCTGTTGGATGCGGAAACCTGGAGGTGGATTGAGTCGGTCGATTCCGGAGCCAACCCTCTGCCACCGGAGGGCCGCGGCAGGGATGTGATCATTGTTGTGGTCGCGACATTGGCGTTTTGGCTTGCATGGATGGCTCTGCTGATCGGGTATGGCGTGTCCATGATGCGTCAACTGGGGCGTTACGGCAGTCTGTTGCAAAACCACTACGCTGATCCGGCGCCCTGGGATCGCCATCGCATCAGAAGCCTGCTGATTCTGACCTTCGTCGCGATCGGAGTGGTTCTGTTCGATCAGGTGTTGAGTGTGTTGGGTTGGCAGGGCATGTCCGACTGGCTTGATGCGCTGTTCCGATTCGGGCTACTGGTCGGATACGGCGTATTGGGCCTTCTGGAACCCCAGCCGCAAGCGAATTTTGTCGAGTCGCTACCCGCACCATCGGATACGCAATCAACCGATGTGCCTGAATCTCCCAGCTATGCAAGATCGGCGCTCGATGCAGATGATTGCGCGCGCCTCATGGCAAAGGTCGATGGGCGGATGTCGGAGTTGGGGTTGTGGCGGCAGCATGACTTGAACTTGACGGCTCTGGCCGAGCAGGTGGCAGTCAGGCCCGATTATTTGAGTCAGGCCATCAACACCCATGTTGGCTGCAACTTCTACGACTATGTGAATCGTAAACGCATTGAAGAGGCCCAGCGGCTCCTGTCTGAGACCGATGAGTCGATTCTGTCGATCTGCCATACGGTGGGATTTAGCGCCAAATCGACCTTCAATGCCGCATTTAAACGGATTGTCGGGCAGACGCCCAGTCAGTTTCGGCGCGAACGCGCGGATTGATATCGCGAAAGGTACGGGCCGGCAGGACGGGACGACATACACGTCCGTCCGTCCGATCCTGGAATGACCGGGGATGTGATTTCCCCTCGACAAACCAGGAGTTACCCGATGAGATTATCCTTGATATCCGTTGCTTTGTTTTCATCTTTGCTGTGCTTGGGCGGTTGCCAGTCGGATGGCGATACCACCCAGAACCCTGAAGAAGAGGTCCGATTTGCCGGTGGCGCCGAGGATGTGACCCTGGTCGGAACCCTGTCGTTTCCCTCGGAGGCGGGGCGGTTCCCTGGCGTGCTTTTGATCAGTGATTCGGGTCCCAGTGACCGCAACGAGAGCATTGGCGGCTTGCAGCCGTTCCAGGTTCTCGCCGATGCCCTCAATGCCCAGGGGTATGCCGTGCTGCGTCACGACGATCGCGGGGTCGGCGAGAGCAGCGGGGACTTTGCCAGCGCGACCGTGGACGATTTTGCCGCAGATGCTATCGCCGGATTGAATTTTCTTGCCGCTGATCCGCGCATTCGCTCCGATTGCCTGGTGATGATCGGGCACAGTGAAGGGGGTTACATCGCGCCCATCGCCGCCGCGGGGTATTCATCCGCGGCTCTTGTCCTTCTGGCGGGGGCCGCTCAGACCATGCCGGAAATCGTACTGGATCAACAGTTGCATCTGGCCTACCCGGACCGAGACTCGGACCAGATCATCTCCCTGTTCAGCGCAATCAACGACATCGTGCGTTGGGGTGAAGACTACCTTGAGATGGGGCGACAGATCGACGGGTTGCTCGCGGGTGCCGGACTCGATGAGCAAGATCGTCAGTTCTACGTCTCAATGTTCGCTTCGCCCTGGTGGAAGCGCTACCTTGAGCACGATCCGGCCTACTGGCTGCAGCGTCTGGATCGGCCCGTGCTGGCGCTGTATGGAGATAAGGATGTGCAGGTTCGTGCCGAGCCCAACGCCGCGTTGATGAGCGCCTATCTGACGTCCCCGCTCTCCAGGGTAGAGACGTTTGCGGGTCTCAATCACCTGTTTCAAGAGGCGGTGACCGGGATGCCCGAGGAGTATCTCGAACTGCCGGGTGAAGTGTTCGACCCCGTCCGTATGCTTCCGGTGATGTTCGAATGGCTGAAGAGTGTATTACCGGATGGCTGTGCCAAGACTCAAGGCTGAGAGGTGACTTGATCGAAAGGACCCGCCCTGCGTTGCAGGGTGGGTGTCGAACGAAAGGGGGCTTTATGTAACCCGCTCGTGTGGGTCAATTGCAACTGCGAACAGCGTCAAAATCGTCAGCGATCAGAAGGTTGGTCAGAAAAAACGCTTTCGCCCGGGTCTTTTTTTGACGTTGCATCTTCTCTCTCTGGATCGGGCATTCGTGCGGTTGCCAGTCACAGGCAGTTCCGCTGACTACCAGGTGGGGACACTCCTGGCAGATTTTGGATTTATACAGGCCGGTCATCTTCGCTATCTCGGTGTGTTGCTAATATACAACAAAAAAATAGCACAAACACCGCAAAGTACAACCGTTATTAGTAGGATATTTGTAAATATGTGACAAATTACCTATGTGTATCAAAATGGCTACAGTTTCGTATCTAAAGATATTGTCCCGGCATGGCGTGAACGCCTGAATATCAGTCTACGGATACTCTGAGTGATTTACACCGATTTCCAACCCCATTTTAAGCGCTTGCTCGACGACATCGGATTCCCACAAACAGAGACCTTGGACGGGAACGATCAAGAGTTTTATGGACCGCTGAAGTACGCACGAGACTGATCTGTGCACCGTGGAGGTTATCCGACGTGTTACGCCTCTTGGAAAGGGCTGGATCATTCCCGGGAAGGCAGGCCTTAACACCCTTGGGGCGTTCCTGCGGGCGCGGTAAGCCCCTCCTGACTCGCTGAATGCTACAGAATCTGACTAGAGCTTGCTGATGATCAGAGAGGCGTTCACACCGCCAAAACCGAACCCGTTGCACAGGGCGTGCTCCAGGGTCTGGGCGCGTGCCTGGTTGGGTACGAAGTCCAGGTCTTCCATGCCTTCGTCCGCCTGTTCCATGTTGATGGTGGGAGGCAGCAGGTCGTTGATCACCGCCAGGGTGGTGAAGATGCTCTCGATGCCTCCGGCGGCGCCCAGCAGGTGGCCGGTGGCGGATTTGGTCGAGGAGATCGGCAACTGGGGCAGCCGCTCACCGAATACCGCGCGCAGTGCGGCGATCTCGGCCGCGTCACCCACCGGTGTGGAGGTGGCGTGGGCGTTGACGTAGCCGATTGCGTCGGGTTCCAGACCGGCCATCCGCAGTGCCGCGCGAACCGCGGCGGCGGCACCGGAACCGTCAGGACTGCCCGCGGTGATATGGTAGGCATCCGCCGAGGTGCCGTAGCCGCTGATCCGGGCCAGGGGGGTGGCACCGCGCCGCTGGGCGTGTTCCAGGGTCTCGATGACGACAAGTCCCGAGCCTTCACCCATGACAAAGCCGTTGCGCGCGCGATCGAAGGGACGCGAGGCCTTCTCCGGGTGTTCGGATTCACTGCTGAGGGCTTTCAAGGCGTTGAAACTGGCCAGGGAGAGGGGATCGACGCAGGCTTCGGCGCCGCCTACCAGGGCTACTTCGGCCTCACCGCTGCGGATGATACGCATCCCGTCGCCGATCGCGTGCAGACTTGCGGCACAGGCTGTCACAGGGCAGCCCAGCGGACCCTTGAAGCCGTACTTGATGGACAGGTTGCCCGAGGCCATGTTCGCCAGGAAGGCCGGCGCGGTGAACGGGGAGATGCGCTTGTAGCCGCGGCTGGCCAGGGTGGTCTGGGCCTGGGTGATGGTTGGGAAGCCGCCGATGCCGGTGGCCACGATGGTGGCGGTGGCCCGCTGATCCGCTTCCGACTCGGGAAACCAGTTGGCCTGGGTCAGGGCTTCCTGGGCTGCGGCCAGGGCATAGACGGTAAACAGATCGAGCTTTTTCCGCTCCTTGGGTTCCACCACCTGATCCAGGTCGAGTCCCGCGTCCGGGTCGTTACTGATGTCAGGAACCAGGCCTGCAATCTTGATGGGGTCGCTGCTGGTGTCAAAGCGGTCGATCAGGCGGATACCCGAGCGTCCTTCGGTGAGGCGTTGCCAGACCGGCTTGACACCCTTACCCAGCGGGCTAATGATACCCATACCCGTGATTACGATTGGTGAATTCATAGGAAATTGATTGATCTGTATGCCAGCCTTGAAGATACCATTCGCCACGATATGATCAAGATAATATCGAACACTGTACTATCGCGACCTGTGAAGGATTAAGATAGATCATGCCTTGTCCTAAAGCCCGAAAAGAAAAATCCAAAGACCTGATTCTGAACGCCGCGATCGATCTGTTCTCCCGATATGGGTTCGAAAAGGTGTCGATTGGCCAGATCATGAAAGCGGCCAAGATGACCCACGGGGCATTCTACGCCCATTTCGAATCCAAAGAGGCGCTCTATCAGGCCTCGTTTCTGGAGACCCTGAGGCGCAGCCGGGCCGCCCGGCTGGTCAAAGGTCCCCTGTCAATCAAGCACCTGACCTCCCTGGTTACCAACTACTGGAATCTCAGTGAGTTGGAGAACAAGAGCAAGCCGGGACCGGAAACCATTCTGTTCAACGAAATCGGCAACAGCAACTCCAGCATCAAGTGCCTGTTCGAAGAGTCCTACGAACGGTTGCGCAAGATGATCGAAATCCGCATTGCAGCGCTGATCAAGCTCAAGCAGCTGCCGTTCAAACCCGACCGGGAACTGATCTCCGACAAGTCCCGAGCCATTCTTGCCTCGCTTGTGGGTGCGGTTGCAGTGGCCAAAAACCTGTCCCGGGAGGAGGAACGGCGCCATATTCTCGAGTCCACCCAGAAGCAGATCCTCTGCATGCTGGGGGTTGCCGATAATGCATGGAATGCCGAGGGTATGGATTCGATCCACACCCACAACCCTTGATCCGGATCAGAAAATCCGGTTGAGACCATTCAGTGCCGCCACCCGGTAGGCCTCTGCCATGGTGGGGTAGTTGAAGGTGGTCTCGGCGAAGTAGAGCAAAGTGTTCGCGTCGCCTTTCTGCGCCATGATCGCCTGTCCGATATGTACGATCTCCGAGGCCTGTTCGCCGAAACAGTGGATGCCAAGGATCTCCAGGGTATCCCGGTGGAAGAGCAGCTTCAGCATGCCCACGTCGTGGTGGGTGATCTGCGCCCGGGCGATGGTGCGGAAACTCGCCTGGCCCACCTCGTAGGGGATCTTGCTGGCGGTCAATTCCCGTTCGGTACGCCCTAGGGAACTGATCTCGGGTAGGGTGTAGATGCCGGTCGGAAAATCGTCGATGAGCTGCCAGTCGGCGCTGCCGGTGGCGATCTGGGCGCCGACGAAACGTCCCTGGTCGTAACTCGCGCTGGCCAGGCCGGGGGGGCCGACCACATCACCCACCGCATAGATGTGGGGTTGTGAAGTGCCATAGCGCTTGTCGATTTCGATTTGACCGCGATGGTTGACCGAGACTCCGACCGGTTCGAGCCCCATGTCCTCGGTGTTACCGCTGCGCCCGTTGGCCCAGAGCAGGATGTCGGTCTTGAATTTCTTGCCGGATTTACAATGCAGCACCACCCCGTCGTCGAGCCCCTCGACCTGTTCATATTCCTCTGTGTGGCGGATGACCGTGCCCTGGTTGCGCAGGTGGTAACTGAGGGCGTCGGTGATTTCGTCATCGAGAAACGAGAGCAGCCGGTCCCGGGTGTTGACCAGGTTTACCTTTACGTCCAGGTTGCAGAAGATCGAGGCGTATTCGCAGCCGATCACGCCGGCACCGTAAATGGTGATCGATTCCGGGGTGTGATCGAGATTCAGGATCGAATCGCTGTCATGAATTCTGGGGTGACTGAAATCGACGTCCCGGGGATGGTAGGGTCGCGATCCGGTGGCGATCACAAAGTGATCCGCAGTGTAGGTGTCGCTGACCCCGGAGGTGGAACTGACTTCAACAGCATGGGCGTCGACGAAGCGGGCCCGGCCGTGTATGACGTCCACCCGGTTCCGGGCGTAGTGGCGCAGGCGGCTGCGTACCTGTTCATTGATCACGGTGCCAGCGGCCTTGAGCAGGTCCGAATACTCCACCTTGATCTGATCCTGGGTGTGCTGAAACAGGGGGTTTCGCCGATAGTCCCGCAGCAGCTGGATATTGTGGCGCAATGCCTTGGAGGGGATGGTGCCCCAGTGGGTGCAACCGCCGCCGACCTTGTCATGGGCTTCGATGACCGCGACCCGCTTGCCGCTCTTGACCAGTTTCATGGCCGCGCCTTCACCACCCGGACCGCTGCCGATCACGATGACATCGTATTGTTTCATACTCATACTCAGATCCGTACCGATGCTGCTCAGACCTTTTCAGTCTAACAGCATTTGACGCAGTGCAGTATGGATAATCCGGGTCGATCCCAACCCGGTATGAGGTTTCGCGGATCAGGCAGGGCGGTCCAGCCCCAGAGTCCAGCTCAGACCGGAGTGGCGTCTTTGAGATAGTCCCTGAAAACTTCGATATCCATGGGTTTCGCAATCAGGTCGCCCTGGATAATGTCGCATTGAAACTCGGCGAGCCGCTCCAGGGTACGCTGATCCTCGACTCCCTCGGCCACCACGTTTATGCCGAGTTTCTTGGCAATCCGGATGGTGCCCTCCACGATCACCGCATCGGTCTCTTCGCGGGTAATGTCCTTGACCAGGATCCGGTCGATTTTAATCGTGTCGATGGGCAACTGTTTGAGGTAGGCCAGGGAGGAGTGCCCGGTTCCGAAATCGTCGATGGCGATGGTGAATCCGACGCGTCGCAGCTGATCCAGCTTGGAGACTGTTTTGCGGATGTCCTGCAACAGCACGTTTTCGGTAACCTCCAGGATCAGCCGCGTGGGATCGATGGCGTATTTAGTTACCGTGGAAAGGGTTTCAGAGACGAAGTCCCGGGAAGCAAACTGCAGCGGACTGACATTGATGGAGATCCGGAAGCTATTCCGGGTCAGACCGCTGGTGAAGAGTTCGTTGATGTGCTGACACACCTGCTCCAGAACCTGCTGGCCTAGCTGGATGATCAAACCGCTCTGTTCTGCAAGCTGGATGAATTCGTCCGGTGCAATCAGGCCTTTTTCCGGATGCCTCCAGCGCACTAGCGCTTCGGCGCCCACGAGTATCCCGGAGGTGGTGACCAGTGGTTGATACTGTAAGACCAGGCTGCAGTTTTTCAGGGCATTGCGCAGTCCCTGTTCCTGACTCATCAGCAGATTGGCCTGTTCCTGCATGTCGTTGCGGTAGAGACTGATGGTGTTGCGGCCAATCGCTTTGGCCTGGTACATGGCATAGTCTGCCCGCTTCAACAAGTCATCCGCATTATCGCCGTGAGTGGGAAACAGGGCGACACCGATGCTTGCAGCCATGTGAATCTCCTCCCCGTTTAGGGAAAAGGATTGGCCAAGATTCTTCTGCACCTCCCGCGCCATGTTCATGGCCACTTCCACGGCAATCTCCTGGCTGTCCGCTAACTCGGGCATCAACAGTACGAACTCGTCCCCGCCCAGGCGTACCGCCGTGTCTTCGTCCCGCAGACAACGGTTGAGCCGGTGGGCCATCTGCTTGAGCAGTTCATCCCCCTGCTGATGTCCCAGGGAGTCGTTGATGTTTTTGAAATTGTCCAGGTCGAGAAACAGCAGTGCGCCATGGTGTTTGTGGTGTTTCGAGCGGACGATGTCCTTACTGAGCCGTTCAATCAGGAGACGCCGATTGGGCAGGTTGGTCAGGGCATCGTGATAGGCCAGGTGTTCGATGATCCTGCGGCTGTGCTGCTGTCGCAATTCCAGTTCAAGGGATTGGGTCAGGTTGCGATGGATACGTACGGCACCGGTTGCCATGATGACGATGAACAGGCTTGTCATGATACCCAACCCGATATTGGCTGAACCTCCAAGCATGAAAAGTCGAATTACCAGAGGCACCAGAACCAGTAGCAGAAAACCGATGGATGCAGGAAGCAGGGATGCCTGGGTGATGACTCCTCCGGCGGCCATGCCGATCAGGGTGGCGATAATGATCGTCTGATGCACCTGATGATCCAGGGGCACCAGCAGAAACGCTGCCGATCCCCAAATGAAGCCGGACATCAAACTGTTTGTTATGGCGCGATGGCCCCAGGTCGTGAGTTGCTGCAGGTTCGGTTTTTGATGATGAAGGCTGCGGTAACCGATCAAACGATACAGGGTCAACAGCAACATGCTGAGATACCAGAAAACCAGGATGTCGGTACGGATCACCTGCCATTGGGCGATCGTGATGATCGTGGCATTGATCATGATTGCCGCGAGTGCTGCCGGCAGGCCGGCATAGGCCAGTTCGATCTGCCGACGTTTCAGGTTGGCCTCAAAGTCCGGCGGATCGGTCGGTGTGGTTTTGCGGTGATGCATGCCTTCGCTACTGAAAATGGATATCCCGGGAGAGGTTATCCGGTCAGTCCTTTTGTGGTTGTCGTTACAAAGAGATCAAACTTTGCCTGTCCCGTGATGCATGCCGGGGGGTTCTGAACATCGTTCGCTGCCAGCCAGGGAAAGCGAAGCGAAGGCTGGTAGTCCCCGGTAGTCGCGAGGCGATACTGGAAACCCGACGAGCCGTAGGCG
>JBEVVH010000148.1:0-8913 GCA_040507245.1 Candidatus Thiodiazotropha sp. | reverse complement strand
TACAAGGAGGCCGGATATACGGCAGCAAACCTGTCCCTGACATCAACCACAAGATGCCTTGCAAATGGGGAGGAGACCATATACGGGTGAAACGAAGTGGAACCCGGGATCCAACAGAATCTGAATCAGGTGGGGACAACACAAAGCCAACCAAGCAATCTCCCTCTCCCCTCGCGGGAGAGGGCCGGGGAGAGAGGGATCTCAACGGATCAGTCTGAGCTCCGGAGGGCGTTCCCGGGTTCCGCTTCGCTGCACCCGGGCTACGGTGTCTGCATCCCGTCTGCGGCCGTGAACCTCTGTAATCCTCACCGACCCGCGAACACCAGCCCGAACAGGGCACGGGGCTCCGCCCCATTGTCCCGGGCGATCTGACCGAGCGAGGCATCCGGTCCACTCACCGAATATCCCGCGGCCTGTAACCCGGACACCAACTCTCCCGCATCACGGTCCACCAGCGGGGCAACCTCGCTCAATGGGGAGGCTTCGATACTGTGGATCACCTGCATCATCGGATTACCGCCTTTCTCAGACGCCGATACACCGATGAAGCCGACCACCGCCAGCATAACCACACCCATGACCCCAAGGGCCAGACGTTGGGAAAAATAGCGTTTGAACACCTGCCAGTGGTTGAGAATATGCAGCAGGATCACGCCGGCGAACATCAGTCCTATCCACTCATGGGCCTGTTCCACGGGATCGTGGACACCCCAGAACATCATCACTCCGGAAACCGCGACGAACAGACCGGCACCGATCATGATGGGGGTGGACCAGGGCCGGGTATGCAGTGCATTCATGACAATTAACTCCTTAAAAAAATGAACGGCCCGGACAGGATGTCCGGGCCGGAGACTCGGGCGAGCCGGTTACTGCTGCATCATCCGGCGGCCATGGGGCAGACCGTTGCTGCGGTCAACCGCCACCTGACGCACCAGGGAATCGTCCACCGTGACGATGTCGACCAGGTAGGTGTTCTCATCCTGCTCGGTCACCTGACCCACCTTCAGACGGTCGTTACCGCGCATGATGAGTCGCGCGGCCACCAGGGTCTTGGCCTCATCGGCAGTCAGGTCCAGGTTGCGGTTCATCGGTTGTCCCTTCTTACCCATGCCAGCCATCATGCCGGGTCCGGCGTAGTCGCCCATCGCGGCGCGGTCACAACGGCCCTGATAGCCGCCCCATCCCGCATCGGCGGCGGAGACCACGGCAAACAGACTGGATGCGGCCACGGCGGTGGAGATCAGGGTGATTTTCAGACGCTTGTTCATATCAGACTCCTCATTTGTTGGTCGTGATGTCTTGTCGACGGTTACCATTGAACGCCCCTGATGTGTCCCCCCAATGGCAGAATCCCCCACTTTTGTAACGCTCGGTGACAGACCTCAAGACCCGACACAATGTGTCACAATGATTCTTTCCGCCGATTTTGCGATCCCTTAAACTGCTCCTCATGGAGAACCAGCCCCACATCCTTGTCGTCGACGATCACCAGGAGATCCGCACCCTGCTGCAGCGCTTTCTCAGCGATCACGGCTATCGTGTCAGTACCGCCTCGGGGGGGACCGAGATGAAGCGGGTTCTGCAGGACGCAGCCATCGACCTGATCGTGCTGGACCTGATGATGCCCGGGGAGGACGGTCTGACCCTGTGCCGCAACCTGCGCGCGGAATCGAACATTCCGGTGATCATGCTCACCGCCATGGGGGAGGAGACCGACCGCATCATCGGCCTGGAGATGGGCGCCGACGACTACCTGGCCAAACCCTTCAACCCCCGGGAACTGCTGGCCCGCATCAAGGCGGTGCTGCGGCGTATGACCAGCCTGCCGGACCAGCTGCCCCAGGACATCCCGGAATCCCTCAGCTTCCTCGGCTGGACCCTGCTGCCTTCGGCCCGGGAACTGACCGATCCGGAACAGACCCTGGTGCCCCTGAGCACTGCGGAATTCACCCTGTTGATGGCCTTCGTCACCCGCCCGGGACGGGTCCTCACCCGGGATCAGCTGCTCGATTTGGCCCGGGGCCGGGAGTCCCGCGCCTTCGACCGGGCCATCGATACTCTGGTGAGTCGACTCAGGCGAAAGCTGCGCGATCAACCCAAGAATCCACAGATCATCAAAACCGTACGCGGCGGCGGTTACCTATTCGCACCCAAGGTGGAGATCGGCCATGCGCCTGTGGCCTGATTCCCTCGCCGGACGCACCCTGGCGCTGCTGCTGGGCATGACCCTGCTGCTGATCATCGGCAGCGCGATCCTGCTCCATGACGAACGCATCGAGCGCTTCGACGAGCGCAACGTGTTCCGCCTGCTGGAGCGGGTCACCACCCTGTTCAAGCTGATGAACGATGCGGATGAAGCGGAGCGTCAGCGCATCATCCAGCGCGTCTCGGAACCGGGTGACCGGATATCAATCGATCCGCAACCGGCGGTCAAAAGCTGGCCTCGTCACCCTCTGGAAAAAATGATCAGCCATCGCCTGCGACGCGCCCTGCAGCTCGAGGAGCGTGCGGATGTGCGGGTGCATGTGGAGATGGATCACCCGAACATCCCACCGGAGGAGTTCAACCCCCGGGAGGCGCGCATCCACGAACTCAAGGGGATCGCCATCGCGGTCCGTCTGGGAGACGACCACTGGCTCAATTTTCACGCCCAGGATTTCGAAAAAACCCCGCCCTGGGCCAGCAAGACCCTCTACCTGCTGCTGATGTGGCTGGTTCTGCTGGTGATCAGCGGGCTATTCATCGCCCGGCGCATGGCCCGTCCCATGGCGCAGCTCGCGGATGCCGCCGAGCGATTCGGCCTGGGTCACACCCTTCCTCCCCTGGATGAGACCGGGCCACGGGAGGTGCGAGATACGATACACGCCTTCAACCGCATGCAGGCCCGCCTGCACAAGCACATCACCGACCGTTCCCAGATGCTCGCCGCGGTCTCCCACGACCTGCGCACCCCGATCACCACCCTGCGGCTGCGCGCCGAATACATCGAAGACCCGGAGATGCGGGAGAAGACCCTGGCGACCCTGGAGGAGATGGAGGCGATACTCTCCGCCACCCTGAGCTTCGCCAAGGACGAGGCGGCGGACGAACAGGCGCGCAACACTGACCTCGCCGCACTGCTGCAGAGCCTGGTCGACGACCATGCGGATCTGGGTGGGGATGTCACCTATGCCGGTCCGGAACGGCTCACCCTGACCTGCCGCCCGGTGGCCCTCAAGCGGGCCCTGAACAATCTGATCGACAACGGTTTGAAGTACGGCGGCTCTGTGGTGGCCAGCCTCACCCGCAACCCGATCCGGGTGGAGATCGTCATCGAGGACAACGGCCCGGGAATTCCCGAGGATCAGCTGGAGGCGGTCATCACCCCCTTCTACCGGCTGGAGAGTTCCCGCAGCCGGGAGACCGGTGGCACCGGCCTGGGATTGGCCGTGGCCAAGAGCGTGACCCTGGCCCACGGCGGTGAACTGGTGTTACGCAACCGTGCGGAAGGTGGGTTACAGGTCAAGG
This sequence comes from Candidatus Thiodiazotropha sp., assembly GCA_040507245.1. Classification (GTDB taxonomy): domain Bacteria; phylum Pseudomonadota; class Gammaproteobacteria; order Chromatiales; family Chromatiaceae; genus Thiodiazotropha. The sequence continues at coordinate 5,403 of JBEVVH010000148.1, read as the reverse complement.
TACTGCTGCCGCGACAGCACTCGGCCCCGGCGGGATGCCGACTGCTGACCGGACAGACTTGACGGAAGATCAACCCTCCGACACCTCTTCGAGTTGCCAGGCATAGCGGGCGGCGAGCAGCGCAACCAGCGCCAGCATCAGCACCAGCCAAGGCACTCCCAGCCAGTCGCCGATCAGGCCGATAAAACCGGCCCCCAGCATGGCGACCCCGATCAGGGTATTGGAGAGCGCCACATAGGCCGCCCGGTTACCCCCATCCGCCATGTCCACCAGGTAGATCTTGCGCCCCAGCCGCACCCCCGCATGGACAACTGTCAGGGCGACCATCACCGCCGCCCAGAAATAGTGACTACCGATGAGCGGCACCCCGGCCACCACGAGCAGGAACACCAGGATGCCCAGCAGACCCTGGCTGGCGGATGCCAGGGCCATCACCTTGCGGCTGGAGCGGTCCCCCATGCGTCCCCACACGGGGGAACTGATACTGGCCCCGACCCCCGTGGCGATGATCAGCCAACCGAGACCGTCGAGCCCGTTGCCGGTATGGTTTTGTGCCAGAAGCACATAGTAGGGGGACGCCAGAGCCACCGAGAGCAGCAGCAACCGGGCCGTGATGAAGTGACGGAAACGGGCATCGGTGCGCAACAGGCCGAGATAGCCAAGGGCCACACTCAGGGCATTACCGCCCCCCTCGGTGGCACCGGGTTCCTCGTGGATCGCGGCGAACACCAGCAACGCGGCGATCCACAACACGGCGCAGGCCAGAAACAACCCGCCGAACAGGCTGACATCCGCATCGGTCAGATTCCCCATGCTCAGACCGAGACCGATCGCCACCACCACCAGACCACCGATACCCGCGCTCCAGCCCATCAGGTTGCCGCGCCGGCTCTTCGACACCGTCTTGCCCAGCACATCCTTCGCGGATACCGAGCAGAACCCCCGAGCCAGGCTGTAGACCACCAGCAGCCCGATGATCATCCACCCCGCCAGAGTGCCTTCTGTGGTCAGGGCAACCAGAGCCATACCTGCCAACGCTACAGCGCTAAGAAACGCCCCCAGCAGCCACACTCCTTTGCGGTGAGGCTGCTGCCGCACCATCGCCGCCACCACCAGTTGCGGCAGCAGCACCCCGGACTCGCGGATCGGCACCAGGAAACCGGTCAGCGCCACCGGCGCCCCGAGGATCCCGAGCAGCCAGGGCAACACCAGTTTGGCGGAGGTCAGCTCATCAGCCACCTTGTTCAGCAGATTGGCGATCAGGTAGGCGAAATAGTTGCGCGGCTGATGATGACAGGCGGCATCCGGTATGTCCTTGCAGACCCGGGCATCCTCGTCACCGGTGATGTAGTCATAGAGTCGGTCGATACGACCCGGGGAGTTGCTGGCCATGATGAATTCAACCCGAGATGTGGATCGGGAATTCTGCCGCAAGCCGGGGAAGAATTGAAATACCTAACCTGCGGTTAAAATTCCTTCAGACGTGTGCGAGACACGAAAAATCCGCCGAAAAAGCGCAGTTTACCGGGTCAATAAGCATTTCGAGGCGGATTTCAACGCAGGATCGCGCCGTCTGAGCTGAATTACAACAGCTGCCAAGCACAAACCAGTCCTTCTCGCCAGGGATTCCATAGCAAAGATTCGCTCTCGACAGTTTGTTGAATTTTATTCAGTAAATGTCTATGCATACTCTATAACTGTGTATGTGCATTCCTGAAAATCGACTCAAAAAAGCAATAATCCAGGCATCGTCGAAACTCCTCATGAGGACTTCATGATAGGACAGTAACTTTGGAAAAACTGGACAAAGACGTTCAACCTGTCATTTCCATTGGGGGTTTTCCGCAGTAGAAAAAGCGATCGGCAATCCGACACATGCATGCCATTTCGGCATTGAATAGGGCGTTAAGATGATCAAATTAAATGATATTTCTTTTATTGTGAAACTCCGCATCGTAATCGGCATCGTCTCTCTCCTGCTGATCCTCATCACTGCCATCGGCTGGACCGGCATCCGCCATCTAACCCAGGAAAACCAGACGCTGGGACATACCTTTTTACCCGCTATCGATACCCTGCTGCAGGCCGACCGGGACCTCTACCAAGCGGTTACAGCCGAATGGCAAGCCCTTGCGACGAGTCCGGATAGTCCTGAATTCCAACAAGCGGTAACCGACTGGCGTGAAAACATCGAACAAGCCGTCACCCGAGTGGAGAAATTCGCTCAACTCATGGAGATGAGCAGTGAGATGGAAGCCAACGTCAGTTCCTTCAAGCGCCTGATCGGCGAATGGGAACGAGCCAGTAAGGAACTGATCGAACAACGCAGATCCGACAATAGTGAAACGCTGCGTTCACAACTCGTCGCCGCCTACATGGCGCTGGACACTCAGTTTCAGAAAGCAAGAGACGAAATCGATCATTTGACTGAATTGGCCGAGAACGCGTCCAAATCCGAAGTCACCGATTCAGAGCAACTCGCGGATGATGCGCAATGGAGTTTGTTAACAGCCGCAGCCATAGGAATAATCCTGTGTATCGTGATCATCGTAGGCTTCCCCATATTGATCAGCCGGCCGATGCAACGCATCATGGCTAGTCTCGAGCAGTTCGCGGACGGTGAAGGCGATCTGACGCGCCGTCTCGATGTACAGGGTCGTGACGAATTCGGTCTGCTGAGTGCATTGTTCAACCGGTTCATTGATAAACTGCAAGAGATCATACGCCAGGTCTCCGATGTCACTACCCGCCTCGCGGCCACCTCGGAAGAGCTTTCAGCCATCACGCGACAAGCGAGTCACAGCGTTCAGGCTCAGCGGTCCGATACGGACCAGGTTGCGACGGCGCTCACCCAGATGTCAGCAACCGCCGCTGAAGTCGCACAAAACGCCAATCGAACAGCCTCGGCCGCTCGCGAGACAGATGAACAGGTTTCCAACGGGCGGAATCAGGTTTCCGAAACCACCGAAAGCATCATCCAGGTTGCCCGAGAAGTTGAACAAGCGGCCTCCGCAATCAACCAACTGGTGAATCAGAGCCAGGAAATCGGTCAGGTCGTGGACGTCATTCACAGCATCGCAGATCAGACGAATCTCCTGGCCTTGAATGCGGCCATTGAAGCCGCACGAGCCGGAGAGCAGGGACGAGGATTTGCCGTGGTTGCGGATGAAGTACGAACCCTGGCCAGCCGCACCCGTCAATCGACCCAAGAGATAAGGGACATGATTGAACGCGTACAGGAAGGCGCCAATCATGCCGCGTTCTCTGTCAAATCCGGCCAGGAGAAAGTCCAATCCACAGTGGAGGTCGCCGAGGCCACAAGCGCTGTCCTGGAAGAAATCGTAAAACAGGTATCGGTGATCAGCGACAACACCTCACAGATTGCAAATGCCGCGGAAGAACAGCGGGCGGTGACGGAAGAGGTCAACCGCAGTGTCTCCAACATCAGCGAAATCGCCACTCAAACGGCAGAGGGGGCCGATCAAACCGCCAAAGCCAGTGAGGAGCTCAGCCGGCTTGCATCACAACAGCAGGGTCTGGTTTCCCGATTCCGGGTCTGACCTTATTAAATCCGCCACTCATTACATCAAATGGACCCCATGCAGCGACTGCTCGAAATCATGCAACAACTCAGAGATCCCAAGTCCGGCTGTCCCTGGGATCTTCGTCAGACCTACCGCACCATCGCCCCCTATACGCTGGAGGAGGCTTACGAAGTCGCGGACGCCATCGAACGCGGCGACATGCGCGAACTTCGGGACGAACTCGGGGACCTGCTGTTCCAGGTGGTGTTCTACAGCCAGATCGCCCGGGAGGAGGGTCATTTCGATTTCAACGACGTAACCCGCGGCATCTGCGACAAGATGATCCGCCGACATCCCCACGTCTTCTCGGATGCCCGCTACGATTCCGAGGAGGAACTGCGGCATGCCTGGGAGGGGCAGAAGGAACTTGAGCGCGACCAGCGCACTCCCGAGCAGAGCAGCAGCCAGATGGACGGTGTGGCTCAGGCCCTGCCGGCACTGATCCGCGCGGAAAAACTGCAGCGCCGGGCGGCCCGGGTGGGCTTCGACTGGCCGGATGCGCAGGGGGCGCTCGACAAGGTGCGGGAGGAGTTCGAGGAGGTCGGGGAAGCGATGGAACAGGCCGATCCGGATGCATTACAGGACGAACTGGGCGACCTGATGTTCGCCCTGGTCAACGTGCTGAGGTTGAGCGGCCTGGATGCGGAACAGACCCTGAGCCGGGCGAACCGCAAGTTCGAACGGCGTTTCCGGGCCATGGAGAACGCTCTGCGGGATGACAACATCACCCAGCTGAACGACCTGCCGCTGGAGCAACTCGACGCGGCCTGGGAACGGGTCAAGTGGGCGGAACGGACTCGCTGAGCAGCAGCGGGTGCTCAGTCGGCGACGGATCCGTTCAGCGGCCCCCGCGCCTCGGCGATGCTCTTCAGGCTATTCGCCGCGCTCACACAACCCAGGGGAATCACCACCAGGGTCAACACCGTGGAGACGAACACACCGAACAGCAGGGAGACCGCCATACCCTGAAAGATCGGATCGGAGAGAATCACCGAGGCGCCGCCCATCAGGGCGAAGGCGGTGATCATGATCGGCCGGGTGCGGGCCTTGCAGGAGAGCAACACCGCCTCGCGCACATCGATCCCCCGGCGCACCTCCTCCACCGCGAAATCCACCAGCAGGATGGAGTTGCGCACGATGATGCCCGCCAGGGCGATGAAGCCGATCATCGAGGTGGCGGTGAACTGGGCATTGAAGATCAGATGGCCGGGAACGATGCCGAGCAGGGTCAGCGGGATCGGCGCCATGATGATCGCCGGCACCAGGAAGTTGCCGAACATCCCCACCACCAGCATATAGATCAGCACCAGGGCGACCGCGAAGGCCGCGCCCATGTCGCGGAAGGTCTCGTAGGTGACGATCCACTCGCCGGACCATTCGAAGGATGATTCACCATTGTCTTCCGGGGGCCCGGTCAGGGTGCCTGACATCACCACCCCGTCCGGGGTGGTGTAGTTCTCCAGCCGTTCATCCACCTTGAGCATCGGATAGATGGGTGCGCCGAGGCGCCCCACCGCGTCTCCCACCACGTACTCCAGGGGTCTCAGATCCTTGTGGTAGATAATCGGCTCTTCGGTCATCTTGCGAAAATGGCCCAGCTCCGCCAGCGGTACGTTGTAATCCTGGGGACCGGGTATCGGCAGGTCCGCCAGAGCCTGGGGGTTGGCGCGCAGGGACAGGGGTGCCTGCATCACGATCCAGGTCGGCTCCAGGGCGGTGCCCTCCGCTACCAGCCAGGGAAAGCGAAGCGAAGGCTGGTAGTCCCCGGTAGTCGCGAGGCGATACTGGAAACCCGACGTGCCGTAGGCGCCAAAGGGGA
>JBEVVH010000147.1:0-8992 GCA_040507245.1 Candidatus Thiodiazotropha sp. | reverse complement strand
TTTCCATGTCGAATTGTATTTTGTCTTTCATGTATCATCTCTTTTAGCCTAAGTTTATAGAAATGACACAGAATTCTGAACACTACCCGCGAGTGAAAATGTTCGTTTGAAACTAAACATTACCTCTTACCGCCATACGCCCCCGGCAAGCCAGATATCGGCATTTGTTACAGAAAATTTAGTGAAATCTCAGAAGATAATTCTTGAAAACACACTTCATGCATTCAATTGAAGTTAACTGAACAGAATAATAACAGCGATAATTGAATTCTATTTCCTTCAACACACTTTAAAACTCGAGCGTTTCCCGAGCAAATTATTGAATTAATATATAGGACACGCTCTATAAACGAAGTCTATTTCCAAACCGCACTGTAGCGCTTGGACTTTATCATGCCTTCTGATCAACGAATCCTGGCGTTGGTTAATTTACAGACAACCCGTAATATATTGCATAGAGATCACGGACCGCATGAGAAATACACATGGAACTCAATCCCTACTCAACCCCGGAATCAGATCTCGAACCACATAACGCGCTAACCTTACGCGCCAGTTTTTCTACACTAAATTTCTGGCGAAAGCTCTATATCGTGATCATCTGGGTGATACACATTTTTTTGCTCGCAATATTGGCAGCATCGATGCCCGGGACTGACATCAGCACCATCCCTATTATGATAGGGCTCTCAGTCTTCCTGCTTGGCAGCGCATACTGGAACCATTGGGCGATTACCACCAGAAACGTGAGTCACATCACCACCTTGGCAATACTCAATCTCGTACCGGGTGGAAATATCCTAGGCTGCCTGATTATGTTCTCCATCAGGAGCGTTACTGTAGATGAGCTCAAACGTTACAGGATCAAACGCAGATAGCAGACACGCGCTCTTTCGATGTGGTGCTACTTCGAGGAATATCCATATTCACGCTCCACCCGACAGACCCTGACGTGAAAATCCGCATACCAATCCCTGGCTCTCGTCTGTGCCTTGCGATGCGTCACATGTTCCTTCCAGGCGGCGATGGCCTCGGGGCTGGACCAATAGGAGACGGAGATCCCCTGCCCTGTGGCATCCCGGGCGGATTCGAAACCCAGGAAGCCGGGCTGCTGGCGGGCCAAGTCCAGAATCTCCTGGGCGGTATCTGAATATCCCAAATCATTCGGAGTTCTCTGGGAACTGAATATCACAGCATAGTAGGGTGGTTCGGGGGTCTCTGCGATCATGTTTAATGCCTGTCGATCATTATTCCATCAATGCCTGGATCACTTGCGCCCCTGAACATGCCTTAGCCTGGAGACCGTCAGGGATTGGTTCATGGTGATTGGTCTCTTCCGTTACCCTTACAGCGTCAACGCAACCGGATGCGCCACGGCAATAGTGCGGGTATCTCAGCGAAAACGATATCCCTTCGGCACTACCACAATGCCTTTGGCGGAGACGGTAAAGCGTTGCGCGTCCCGTTCCCTGTCGAAGCCGATCTGCTCCCCTGGGGGAATGTCCACATCCTTGTCGACAATGCAGTTTTCCAGATGCGCGCCATCGCCCACTTTCACCCCTTCGAAAAGGATGGAGTTGTGAATCACCGCTTCCTCACCGATGCGCACGTTGGGAAACAGGATCGAATGCTGCACACTGCCCCCCACGATCACCACTCCGTTGGCAATGATCGAATTGATGAAGATACCCTCGCTGCCGGACACCCCGGGCACGGTGCGGGCCGGCGGGGTCTGCCGGTGATGGGTGCGGATCGGCCATTCCGGTTGATAGAGATCGAGTGAGGGAATCGGGTCCAGCAATCCCATGTTGGCCTCGTAGTAGCTGTCCAGGGTGCCCACATCGCGCCAGTAGCGATCCCGACTGACCCGCCCGGCGCTGCCGCCGAAGGTATAGGCGTAGACACCACTCATCTCGATCAGGCGCGGCAGGATGTCCAGACCGAAATCGTGCCTGGAGTCCTCCCGTTGATGATCCTCCTCAAGAATCCCGATCAGTGCGTCCATGGAGAACACATAGATACCCATGGAGACCAGGGCCGTATTGCCTCCCAGATGCAGTGATTGAGGGGTTTCGGGCTTCTCCACGAACGCGGTCACCCGTCCCGTCTCATCGGTTTGCATGACCCCGAACTGGCTGGCCTCAGCCAGCGGCATCTCCATGCTGGCCAGGGTCACCCCGGAGCTGTGCTCTTCATGGAAGGCCAGCAGAGGTGCGTAATCCATGCGGTAGATGTGCTCGCCGGAGAGGATCAGCACCCGCTCCGCTCCGCTGCGCTTGAGCATGTAGAGATTCTGGTAGACCGCATCGGCGGTGCCGCCGTACCAACTCTCCCCGGTGCGCATCTGCGGCGGCACCGCGGTGATGTACTCCCCCAGTTCCGGATTGAACAGGGCCCATCCGTCGCGCAGGTGCTTTTGCAGGGAGTGGGATTTGTACTGGGTGAGGACGAGAATGCGCCGCAACCCGGAATGCAGACAGTTGGCCAGAGGAAAATCGATGATCCGGTACTGACCGGCGAAGGGAACCGCCGGTTTGGTGCGTTCCTGGGTCAATGGTTTCAGGCGCGATCCGTGGCCACCCGCGAGGATCACCGTCAGGGTCTTGTCTAACATCGTCTACTCCGGCTCTTGGACTGATGTTGAGATGATACTCACCCTGACCCGTGTTCGGCCATCTTTGTGTACGAATTAATCGATGTGTTATTGAGCGGAAAGCTCACTATTTCCGTATTACACGCTGGGACATTCGAAGCAATTGGTTTCGGTAGGTCGGGATAGCGCAGCGTAACCCGACGTTGGGTGACCTATTCGTGCCGCTGTGTCGGGTTACGCTTTGCTAACCCGACCTACGTTTGACGAAATACAGCCCCCCACCGGATTCCCGTTTGTGGATTCCGGGGATATGCGCTGTCCCTGCTTCCTTGGGGGACATTAATCGCGGTGATCAGTACTGCCGGTAAGCGGCATCGAGCCAGCATTTCGGAAGCGGTTCACCCGATGGGAATTTCATCTGATCCTTGATGAAAGTTTCAGCATCCTGCAGCTCTTCCCCGGCGTGGAAACGTCCCACGATCTCGCCGTGATTCGGGTTGAACAGGTCATTCAGGCTCAGCACTTCAACCAGCTTTTCGCTATCTTTCTGCATCAGGTACATCGTCAACCTCCTCTTGATACCCTGCCGAGCGCAGTGTCAGCGCTCCGGGAACCTCTGACTCATGCTGGATCGCGTATGAGGGTGAGACGAACTACTGCGGCCGGCGGAAAATCCACGGAACAATCGGCTCATGGCTATTACTTCCCGCGCAGCAGCCTCGCTTTACCGGCTCGCACCGGAGCATGAATTGATCAGTGGTCCCTTTAATTTAAGTATGGTTTAGGCCGGTTGATTTGCAATCCTGCCGGAGGCTGTTTGGCCCTGTGCTCAACAGGGTTTACAGCTCCCGGGTTGCAAGGAAGGAGACATCCGGCCAGCGTTCGATGGCCAGATCGAGATTCACCCGGGTGGGGGCCAGATAGACCAGCTGATCGTCCCCGTCCAATACCAGGTTCTCGAAGTTCTTGTCCCTGAATCGCTCCAGCATCTTGTCGTCCGGGCAGGAGATCCAGCGGGTGGTGGCGACGCTGATCGCCTCGACGATGGCCTCGACCTTGTACTCGTGCTTGAGGCGCTGTACCGCCACGTCGAACTGCAGCATACCCACCGCGCCGAGGATCAGATCGTTGTTCTTCAGCGGGCGGAACACCTGGGTGGCGCCCTCCTCGCACAACTGCAGCACCCCCTTGAGCAATGCCTTCTGCTTCAGCGGATCGCGCAGCACCACCCGGCGGAACAGCTCCGGAGCAAAGTAGGGAATACCTTCATACTTCAGGGTTTCGCCCTCGGTGAAGGTGTCACCGATCTGGATGGTGCCGTGATTGTGCAGACCGATGATGTCACCGGGCCAGGCCTCCTCCACATGCCGGCGCTCGTCCGCCTGGAAGGTGATCGCGTTGCTCACCTGGACGCTCTTGCCGGTACGCACCTGGAACATCTTCATACCCTTGCGGTACTGACCGGAACAGACCCGCATGAAGGCCACCCGATCGCGATGCTGGGGATCCATGTTCGCCTGAATCTTGAATACGAAACCGCTGAACTTGCCTTCAGCGGGCGCCACCAGGCGCTGCTGGGTAGTGCGGGACAGGGGAGCCGGGGCGTACTCGACGAAGGCGTCGAGCAGTTCCCGCACACCGAAATTGTTGATCGCCGAACCGAAGAACACCGGGGTCAGTTCACCCCGCGCATAGGCCTCCAAGTCGAGTTCGTGGCTGGCGCCGCGCACCAGTTCGATCTCATCCCGCAACTCCTGAGCCTGTCCACCGATCAGTTCATCCAGCTTGGGATTGTCGATACCCTGAATGACCTCGCCCACCTGAATCTTTCCGCCGTGAGTGGCGCTGAACAGATGGGTCGCATCGGTGCGCAGGTCATACACACCCTTGAGCCGTTTGCCCATGCCGATGGGCCAGGAGACCGGCGCGCACTTGATCTTCAACACCTGTTCAATCTCGTCGAGAATCTCCAGCGGATCACGACCCTCGCGGTCGAGCTTGTTGACGAAGGTGAGGATCGGGGTGTCCCGCAAACGGCACACCTCCATCAGCTTGATGGTGCGCTCCTCCACACCCTTGGCCACGTCGATCACCATCAGAGCCGAGTCGACGGCAGTGAGGGTGCGGTAGGTGTCCTCGGAGAAGTCCTCGTGGCCGGGGGTATCGAGCAGGTTGACGATCTCGTCCCGGTAGGGGAACTGCATCACCGAGGAGGTGACCGAGATACCGCGCTCCTTCTCCATCTCCATCCAGTCCGAGGTGGCATGCCGGGCGGCCTTGCGGCCCTTGACGGTGCCCGCCATCTGGATCGCACCGCCGAACAGCAGCAACTTTTCCGTCAATGTGGTCTTACCGGCGTCCGGGTGCGAGATAATGGCAAAGGTGCGCCTTTTGCTGATCTCGGTTACTAGATTGCCATCACTCATATTTGGGAACCCTTAACTGGCCTGGCAGGCAGTTGAAATTCTACTCAGACGGTACGATCCTTCGTTGAGAACCGCCTGCTAACAGTCGGTAAACGCCCCTTGGGGCGTGAAAAAGCGCTGCATTATATCGGAAGAACCCGTTTCGATGAATTCAGAGTCCCACGAATTCCAACAGAGGCTGGTAATCGCCGGTATCGGCCGCTCTGAGGGCCGCAATGTACCGGTTGCGCTGGACGGACATGGACTTCAGCTCATGCCCACCGGCCCAATCGATCGGCGGTTGACCCAGAACAAACATTAAAAGCGCATCCGCCATGATCCGGGCATGTCGACCGTTGCCATTGGGAAACGGATGAATCGATACGAGTCGGTGGTGAAACCTGATCGCCAATTCACGTTTGGAATAGGTTTCATGTTCGATCCAATATCGTGTGTCACCCAGGAGTTTGTGCAACTCGACGGGGATGTAGCGTGGATCACAACCGATATTCTTACCGGTGGTGCGCAAACTGCCCGCCCACTTCCAGACCTGGCCAAACAGCTTCTGGTGGAAATCGCGGACAAACCGTCCACTCAGTATGTCTGCGTTACACTGGCGTTCGAGCCACTGCAGGCCCGCCTGAATGTTAACCTGTTCCAACTCGTCCAGCTGACCGCGTGTCTGGACATGGACGAATCGCAGCCCTTCTCTCTCATCCGGATCCACCGGGGTGGCGCCATCCGTAGCGCTGTCGATCTCGCTCATTGCTCATTCCATAGTAGTGAGCCACGTTTTTCCAATATCTCACGCGCGAGGCGCTGCACCTGTTCGTCGAGTTTGTCCTGACTCAAGGTTTGCGCTTCAAGGGCCATCTGGACACCGGCAGCCATCACCTGCTCCCGCGCCTTTTTGTAGGCTCGTGCTTGCAGGATCGCCTCGATCTCCTGCTCGGGTATAATGGCATAGACGAGCCGGCAATCCATCGCCTGCGCCATATTCTGCAGTGTCTTGAGGGTCACGCCCCCGTCCTGCTCGGCCCGCTCCGTATTCGACACCATTGCCCGGGTGACACCCAGACGCCGGGCTAACTGTGCTCCGGACATACCCAGAGCCTTTCGAGCCGTCCGTAGCCAACCCTCCGATGGCATCGTCAGGTCCTTCAGTTGATGACGCACCCGGTTGATATGCTCCCGGTACTGCTTCTGCACGACCTCTTTCATGCTCATAATGTCAATTAATATATATACATACTAGATTATTAAGTATATTTAAATATATACATAAATGTTTTTATTGTATATTCATTAATTTACATATTTTCGCTTATCCTAATAAATACAGTCCCAGTTCATTGATTATTATAGCTATTTTAGAACTCTTGAACATTGATCAATGGATACAAAAACACCGCAAAACGATAGAAAACGATCTATTCCAAGATTTCGGCAAGGCTTCAGGAACCACCCGGACGCCCCAGCTTGGGCACTTCGCGAAATTTGTCGAGCAGATGATAGAAGCTCAGCAGGGGGTGGCGCAGCAGCATCCTCGGGCCGGAGTAGCGCATCACCGCCTGGACCTGGTCTCGCTTGCTGCGGGCATAGCAATGCACCGTGCAGTGGTTGCAGGCCGGTTTGTTTTGCTGGAAGGGGCAGGTATCGAGACGTTTATGGGCATAGTCGAGCAGTTGTGCGCAGGACTCGCACAAAGCCTGGGATTCCCCATGGTGGTCCCGGCAATAGAGGGCCATCATCGCTGAGATGGTCTGTTTTTCACGTTCGATCCGCCGCTGACTCACGTCGATCCCCAAATATGCAGGAGATCCCAAGATACCACAGGGCCCGATTTGCAGAATCCGGCAGAAAATGAATATATACGTTTGACGTAATATTACGTTAGCGTTATATATAGACCCATGACACCCACCGCCGAAACCTTCTACGCCGCCCTGAGCGGTGACATCCGCCTGCGCTGCCTGCTGCTGCTCGCCCGTTCGGAGGAACTGTGCGTCTGCCAGCTGACCCATGCCCTGGACCAGTCCCAACCCAAGATCTCCCGCCACCTGGCCCATTTGAGAGAGTGGGGACTGGTGCTCGACCGGCGTGACGGACTGTGGATCCACTACCGGCTCCACCCGGAGCTCCCGGAGTGGATGGACGAGGTGTTGCAAACCACCGTCAGGGCGACCGCAGATCAGTCTCCCTACCTTGAGGATCAGCATCGCCTGGCCGGCGCCCCGGGGCGCCCCCAGGCCCGCTGCTGCGCCTGAAGACCTAATCCCATCAAAAGGAGCAATCATGATGCAGACCCATATCCTGGAATGGCGCCACCTGGAAGTCGAGGGCGCGACCTGCAGCCGCTGTGAGACCAGCGGCCAGGCGGTGATTAAAGCGATCGAACGACTCAACCGTGAATGCGCACCCGAGGGGGTGCGGTTCCTGCTGCAGGAGACCCAACTCTCATCCGCAATGCTGGATCGATCCAACAGCCTGTTGATCGATGGGGTTCCCCTGGAACAGCTACTGGAGGATTCCCGCCCGGGTGAGAGCAGTTGCCCAAGCTGTGCGGATCTCATCGGCGCACCGACGGTGAACTGCCGTACCCTGAGTTTCGATGGCGTGACCCGTGAGGATCTGCCGGTCGATTGGATTCAGCGTGCGGTATGCAAGGCCGTGGACTGCTGCAACTGAGACACGAGAGATGTTCGAATACCTGTCCCACCTCCTGGTCTACGAGCTGATCGGCCTGACCCCCGGCACCCCCGTGGCGGAGGCGCTTGCCTTCTTCGTCATGGACACTGCCCTGATCTTCTTCCTGCTGGTGACCGTGATCTACCTGATGGGTTTGCTACGCGCTCTGCTCTCCCCGGAACAGGTACGGGACTACGTGCGTAACAAACCCCGCTGGATGGCGCGGGTCCTGGCGATCCTGCTGGGCGCCATGACGCCCTTCTGCTCCTGCTCCTCGGTGCCACTCTTCATCGGTTTCGTGGAAGCCGGGATTCCCCTCGGGGTGACCTTCTCTTTTCTCATCGCCAGTCCGATGATCAACGAGGTGGCGGCGGTGGTCCTGGTGGGACTGCTGGGGTGGGAATTGGCAGCGCTCTACATCGGCGCTGGTTTGGTGGTGGCCTACGCAGGTGGGGTGATCATGGAGCGATTCCGTCCGGAACGTTGGGTGGAGCCTTACGTATGGGAAATCCGTGTGGGCCAAAACCAGGGCGCAGCCCCTGACCGTAGTCTACGCGGCCGTCACCGGTTCGCCCTTTCCGAGGTCAAGTCGATCGTCGGGCGGATCTGGAAGTGGGTCATCGCGGCCATCGCCATCGGGGCCCTGTTTCACGGTTTCGTGCCTCAGGAGTGGGTGGCGGAACACCTGGGCGGACGCGACAACATCTGGGCCGTACCCGGTGCGGTGCTGCTCGGCATCCCCCTCTACGCCAACGCCACCGGGGTGATTCCGGTGGCCGAAGCAATGCTTGGCAAGGGGGTTGCGTTGGGTACCGCCCTGGCGTTCATGATGAGCATTGCCGCCCTCTCCCTGCCGGAGATGCTGATTCTGCGCAAGGTGATCAAATGGCCGGCGTTGGCGCTGTTCTGCGGGATCCTTGCGGTTGCGATCATGCTGGTGGGGTGGGGGTTTAATTTGATGGATTATTCTGTCGACCTTTCCGCTGTGGCGGGGGTGGGGAGTGGGGAATTTTGAGTTTTGAGTTGTGGTGTTCGCTGCGCTCACGGGTTTTTGTCGCCCCCTCTCCCGCGAGGGGAGAGGGGGCGCTGTGATCGAGTATTTCGAAATCTGTTACTTGGGTAGTAATAAAAGCAATTCGTTAACTGTCCATCTCCATCCGTGTATTCCCTCTCCCCTTGCGGGAGAGGGCCAGGGAGAGGGGAAATTAATAAAGCGTGCAAGCGAGTCTTCGATCTCATGAAAGATTTTGGGACATCCAAGTCCACCAAAATCGATTCGATCTTTGACAGCCTATTAGTGCCCCGG
>JBEVVH010000146.1:0-9013 GCA_040507245.1 Candidatus Thiodiazotropha sp. | reverse complement strand
AAAACTCCTGGACGGGTTCGCAAGTATTTTGAACACCAAAAGATTGCATACGCCGCATAGCGATCTCTGTATTTAGCGGCCTGGTTAATAATAATCTATGCGAGCGTATCGCCATAACAGAAATGCCGATCGTGGGCAGTATCACATGCAGTTTCGGTGCAACCCTGCTTAATCAGGGAGAAAGTATTGATACTGCGATCAAACGTTCGGATATTGCCCTTTACGAATCAAAAGGCGCCGGTAGAAACCAGGTCAGATTACTGATCTGAAGGTGCGTCGAAACGGCAACACAGGATTGCTGTGACACAGAACCGTTGCCACCCTGCTGCAGAGTAAAAAAACCCTCTACTGAGCGCCTTTACCCAACAGCACCACTTCAATCGTTTGCAGAAGAATCACAAAATCCAGCATGGTGCTGGCATTCTTGACGTAGTAGAGATCGTATTCCAGCTTGCGTTTGGCATCCTCTTCCGAGGCCCCGTAGGGATAGAGCATCTGTGCCCATCCCGTGAGTCCCGGCTTGACCCAGTGACGCTGTGGATAGTAAGGAATGTCGTTGGACAGCTGCATGACGAATTCGGGACGCTCCGGCCGCGGCCCCACCAGACTCATATCCCCGTTCAGAATGTTGTAGATCTGCGGCAATTCATCCAGCCGGGTCTTTCTCAAAAAACCACCCAACCGGGTGATCCGGGAATCGTTTTTCGTCGCCCAGCGCGCCACACCATCCGCCTCCGCGTCTGTGCGCATGCTGCGGAACTTGTATACCTTGAACAGTTTTCCGTTCTTACCCACCCGAACCTGACTGTAGAGGATAGGATCCCGCCCCCGGGACTCGATCACGCTGGCCAGAGTCACCAGCAACATCAGAGGCGCGGCGAAGAGAAAAATGATGATCCCGACGGTCATGTCGAATGACTTCTTGATCGCCCGGTTCAGCGGGCGTTGATTGTATCCGTCAGCGTAGAGCATCCAGCTGGGATAGAGCAGATCGATGTTGATGATCGAGAGCTCCTTTTCAAAAAAGGTCAACAGGTCGAGGATCTTGATGCCCTTGATCTTGCATTCCAGCAATTCATGGTTGGGTAATTTCTTTCTCCGGTCATCCACCGCAACCACGATCTCGTCCACTGCCAGGCGATTCGCGATTTCCAGCAGGGTCTGGTCTTTTTGAATCTGGCGGTCTGCATCCACCAGTTCGATCCGGTCTCCCAGATTGACATACCCCACCACCACGATGCCGACGGTATCCTTGCCTTTGGTGGACTCCTCGATACGATCGGCATTGATTCCGACCCCCAAGACCAACACCCGCCGCTTCAGGGTTTTGTCAGAGGTGACCCGGACGAAAACGGTCCGCGCGACGAGTACCCCGAGCAAGGAGCAGATCAAACTGAGGGTGAGTATGGAGTTACCATCCGGGGTCAGGTTGGGAAATATCAGATTTACCAGCTCCATGGCGACGCCGCCCACCACGAAGGCCAGAATGATGCGTAGCAGGAATCCGGATGAGGTGGCCATCGAGCCCTTTTGATAGAGTCCGAGCGCCGTCATGGCGGAGAACATCACGATGGAATAGAACACCGGAAAATTGCCACCCAGCAGATCAGTTGCCAGAGGTGCGGAGTCATCCAGGTGTCCGGCAATCAGAATGGCGCCGTGCATGGCGGAGAAGAAGATCAGAATTTCGACCACGCCCAGCAGCACGACCGCTTTAGAGATGTAGATACCAAAAAGCTTGATCATAACTGCACTGATGCGGTCTCACGGCAAAGTCTGAAACATTCAGGTCTGTACCGGCTTCCTGATCCGGTCCCTACCCGATGTGGTAATCACCCCGATGAGCCAATATTACAATTTCATGACAAGGTAATCGACTGAAATCGGAAGCCTGACGGGTCCTTAGGCCTGTTAACACTAATCCAATATGCCCTGCTGGGGCTGATTTTGCGCCCAGCAAGGCAGGATTCGTGTTAACAGGCCTTAGTTTAACCCATCGGTCGCGCTTGTCAGAATTTTTGATTTCCTGGAATCCGCCTGGAGATGTCCGGGCACCGGCCGATGGCAGTATGGCCGGAGCGCCCCAGCGACACCTTGGCAGCGGCAATAGGCTCAATCATTATGAGCAGTAGGCGTAGTAGTCTTCCTTGGTGGCCAGTACGAACTCGACACCGGTAACCCCATCGATGTCCGGGATGGCTTGAAACGTGATGGGTGCCTCCAGGTCGCTGTCTTCCACCTCAATGGTGAAATCCCCATCCCAGATCAGGATGGAGTAGACCGAGCGATCCTCGGTATTGTAGCTGGCTTCCGCGAAAACTTCCGAGTCCTTGACGTTCAACAGGATCTTGGCGTGGTTGTGGTCCGGAGTCAGGTTACTGCTGTTTAGGATGGGAGTCAGATACTGCTTATCCGGATCGATTCGATCATGCACAGCCCATACCAGGATCGGATGCTGCTTCAGATCCTCAAGGGTGTACTCTTCCAAAACGTAAGGATCGCCGAGTTCGGGTTTCATTTCCTATCTCTCTGAACACATTGACTAGGGTTACTATGTACAGAATTCTAACTCAAAAAACAGGGTATTCCTCCCGATCCCGAAAGAAAAATTAGCCCTGCTTGTTGACCGGATCACGCAAATAGAATTCCCCCGTCAGCATCGCGCCTTAATTGGGGGGCTAATATATGGTGGACAACCCTGCCGAATGACCACCTCTCCCGTCCTAATGCCGCCCATCCATATCGCATGGTCACAGCAATTAGGGATCTGACACATTGCCGAGCAATAAAAAACCCGCTCGATAATCGAGCGGGTTGCAGGTTCCGAATGGAAATCCGGATCAGAATCAGCCCTTGAGACGTTCCTGAATAGCGTTCACTACAGCTTCACTCGAGGTCGCGCTGACGGTCAGCAGCATCCCCTTGTTCTTATAGAAATCCACCAGCGGAGCGGTCTTCTCCTGGTACACGTCCAGACGGTTGGAGATCGCCTCCTCGGTTTCGTCATCACGCTGAACCACCTTGCCGCCACACTTGTCACACACGCCTTCGACCTTGGTCGGCATGCTCTTGACGTTGTAGATGGCGCCGCAGTCGACGCAGGTACGGCGGGTGGTCAGTCGATCCAGAATCACATCACGGGGCACATCGATCTCAACGGCGAAATCGAGTTGCACGCCAATTCTGTTCAGCAGCACATCCAAGGCCTCGGCCTGGGGGATGGTGCGGGGAAAACCGTCGAGCAGAAAGCCGTTCGCGCAATCCGGCTCCTGCAGGCGCTGTTCCATGATACCCATGATCAGATCGTCCGGGACCAAGTCTCCGGCTTTCATGAACGCCTCGGCCTGTTTGCCCAGCTCTGTACCGGCCTGTACCGCGCCGCGCAGGATATCACCGGTGGAGATCTGTACCGATCCATCCAGTTTGGTCAGTTGCTTGGCCACCGTACCCTTGCCCGCGCCGGGGGCACCCAACAGAATCAGCTTCATTGATCGCTCCTAATAATTCAAAGAGTTGTTTATTGTGTCGTGTTGTTCAGTAATTCGAGGACTGCCAGGGGTCTGTGCCGCAGAACCGATCGCGTCAGATCCGGGTCGGATGGGCATCGAGGTCCCTTTGGTGCGGATCAGACGACCCGGTCCTCGGTTAAAACCGGCGCTATTATACTGAAAAGCCATCACAAGTCGTCCCTGATCTGGCCACTCTGTGGCGCCGCTTGGCTCATTCCACCCGCCGGTCCGCCCTGGGAAGATGGAAAAGTACCTCGAAGGATTGTACCTGCCTCAACCTCATGTAAACTTTAGCTATGACAAAATCGACAGGAAACTGGCGGGTTAGCGCATTCTTCTCATGTATATTGTTGATCATGACAGGGTGCAGCAGTTCACCGCCCAAGAATACTGCCGACGCCTGTTCAATCTTTGAAGAGAAGGATGACTGGTACGAGGCGGCACAGGACAGCTTCGAAAAATGGGGCGTGCCGATTCATGTCCAGTTGGCGATCATTCACCAGGAGTCCCGTTTCAAACATGATGCGAAACCTCCGCGGGACAAACTCTTCTGGTTCATTCCCTGGTTTCGCAAATCATCCGCCTACGGCTATGCCCAGGTGAAGGACTCGACCTGGGACTGGTACCGCAGTGACACCGGTAACCGCTGGGCCGACCGGGACGATTTCGACGATGCGGTGGATTTCATCGGCTGGTACGTGTACCAGACCCATCGCAAGACAGGTGTCTCCAAATGGGATGCCTACAATCAGTATCTCGCCTACCACGAAGGTCAGGGGGGGTATCAACGAGGCACCTACAAGAAGAAAACCTGGCTGATGGACGTAGCCCGCAAGGTGGACCAGAACGCCAAACGCTACCGGGCGCAGATTGCCAAGTGCCGGGACGAACTCGAGCGGGGTTGGAGTCTCTGGCCCTTTTGACGGGGCGGGACCCGCAGGACCCGCCCTTCAAAGAGACTATTACTGACGAACGATGGCCTCGTAGCTGGCGGCATCAAGAAGCTGGGGGACATTGGCCCCTTCGCCAATGATCGCCTCGATGGCGCTCACATAGCCCCGCAGATGGTTTGCAGACCCTTCCAGCAGGGATTCGTAAAGCCTCTGAATGTCCTGCTTATCGGTGTAATCCAGACCGCATAGCTCCTCGCTGTCGATTCCGTTGTCCTGAGACAGAATCACTTCGGGACAGCGATGGATATCAAGCATGTCGAGCTCCTCGATCAACGCCCCGACATACAGTGCGCTGAGTTCACCGGAGGCGGCTTGGGAGACCAGTTCGGTGTATTTCTCCTCGAAGTAGGTTCCGTAGTCCTCACCCGTGAACACCCCGTTGTTGTCATTGGTGCTGGGATCCTCAATACCATAGTTCTCCAGCATCTCCCGCACCGCTTCGGTATGGCGTTGTTCGGAATCATCGATTCGGCCGAACACGCTGGAGTCGGGATACATCATCCCCAGGGTGGTGTAGACATCCCGGGCAAGTTTCTCCTCCTCGCGCATGAACACCAGATGGGTCTCCTCGTTGAAATCGAGGGCATCTCCGACCTGGCTGCGATTGTTGACCTCCTGACGTTGACGCTGTGGGGCTCCCTGGCCGGCAGCGGCCTCCTGAGCGAGCAGGGTGAATGCGATAAAAATCAGAGCCAGGGTGGCCGTGAAGCGCCAGTTCATGATGAATTCTCCAGTATCAGGGGTTGGACCGGTCCGGGTGCGCGGGAAGGGTCAGCAGGTGTTGTGGGACGTATGCCCGATACAGGAAATGATACTCAGCGGTGGGCGAGATGCTGTTTCAAGGGGTTTACCTTCCGCACAGATCTGAAACAATTGAAACAACTTCCCCGAGCACCCCTTGTCACTGCCCCGTAAAGGCGCCGACCGCAGTATTCATCATGATGTTTTTACAGTCTTTTTTTCATATGCAAGGAAAAATTGAACGGGCGTCACATTTTTCCAAATGAATCATCCTGGCGCTCAGGGAAGATACAGCCGAGCCACTGTTCCGCCGCCCTCGGCATCCTCAAAACCCAGACGCCAGTCATTCATCCGGCAAAGTTGATCGACGATGGCCAGTCCCAGACCACTCCCGCCGGATATTCGGCTGCGAGACTCCTCAAGTCTCTTGAATGGCTGCAGTATGGTTTCCCGCTGTTCTTCGGGAATCCCCGGGCCTCGATCGATCACTGATATGCGCAACCCGTCCGAGGTGACATCACAGACCACCCGCACCGGCTGTGCATCGCTGTAGCGCAGCGCGTTCTCGATCAGATTTCGTAGCACGCGCCGCAATGCCACCACCGCCAGGTCCCGATGGTGTGGCTGACATGCTTCCAGGGTCACCGGTTCTGCTTGCCGCTGAAACTCTGCCAGGATCGATGACAACAGTTCACAGAGTTCAACCTGTTCCGTCACCTCGTCGGAAATACCCTGGGAGAGCTGCAGCGTGGCGGTGATGATATCGTTCATCTCCACTAAGTCTTCGCGAAGACCGTTGCGCAAGCTTTCGTCCGCCTCATCGGACAACAGTTCCAGTTCCAGCTGCATGCGAGCGATGGGGGTGCGCAGATCATGTGAGATCCCGGCCAGCAACACGGTGCGGTTCTCCATCAGTGCATGCAGGCGCTGTTCCATCTGGTTGAACGCCCGGGTCAGGTCCCGCAATTCCCGGGTCCCCTGTTCCACCAGGGGTGGTCCGGGACGCCCCTCCCCGATGCGTGCCGAGGCCTGAGCCAGGGCCGCGATGGGCTGGGTGATGCGCTTCACGATCAGCAGGGAAGTCAACACCGCGATCAGGGTCCCCGCCACCACCATCAGGATCAGGGTCAGGGGAATCCGGGACATGAAACGCTGCTTGTCAAAGCCAACCTTCAGCATCCGACCCCCCATGCGAATATCCACCCAACGCCACTCCGGCATGTCCGGATCGACGTATAACTGATGTGTCTCGCCGGTGCGTTCCTCGAGTGCCTGCAGGAAGTCCCGCAGGGGGAACGCAGGGTTCTTCTCCTCGCTCAGCCCCCCCTGGGACAGACCGATGATCATATCGTGATGGGTGCGCATCTCCCGTTCAAAATCGGGACGCGTTCCCGGGGGCAGTTCGACCCAGATCTGCGCAGTCAGCACGGCCAGGGCGGAAAGATCATTGGCGACCCGCTGGGTCAATGGCAGGGTGACGAAGGCCACCACCAGTCCCAGGGAAAACACCGAGAACAACAGGAACGCGAGGGTGAAGGCAGTCGCCGTGCGCCCGAACAGGGTGGTACCGGACAACCGATCGGTCACACCTGATTACCCTGCGGGGTGAAAATGTAACCGCGTCCCCAGACCGTGCGGATGAACTGGGGCTGGTCCGGGTTGATTTCCAGTTTTCGGCGTAACCGGGTGACCCGGACATCGATACTGCGATCAAAAGGTGAGCGTTCATAGCCCTTGATCAGCTCGATCAGGTGATCCCGGCTCAACACCCGGTTGGGATGCTTGACGAAGGCTTCCAGAAGAGAAAATTCCCCCGCGGTGAGGCTGATGGGCTCTCCGTCCCTGGACAGCGACTGAGTGGTGGTAGTCACCGAATCGGTACTGGCCCTGCGTGGAGGCCGAGCTTCCAGTTCCTGGATTCAACTCCTGGGTTCGGCGCAGTATCGCCTTGACCCTCGCCGACAGCTCCCGGGGATTGAACGGTTTGGCCAGATAGTCATCCGCCCCGACTTCGAGACCGATGATGCGATCGATGTCCTCTCCACGGGCCGACAGCATCAGGATCGGGATGCTTCCATTGGCCCTGAGCCGACGTGCGATGGACAGGCCATCCTCTCCCGGCAGCATCAGATCCAGCACAATGAGTTGCACCGGGTGCTGAACCAGGTAGCTGTCCATCGCCTGTCCGCTGCCGACACCGTCTACCTGGAATCCCTCCCGGGTGAGGAATTTGATCACCAGGTCAAGCAGCTTGGGATCGTCGTCCACGACCAGTATCCTCTGTTTATCCATATCGGCTTGGCAGGCAGTCTCTTCGTAATTAGAGGTATCAGGTTATGCGTCTTTCCGGAATCTCTGCAAGACACCTGAAACACCCTGTAACACTTGATCCCTTCGCGGAAATCTCTCGGAAATAGCCAACCACTAGGCTGTAAGTGAGGCAACAAGAAAGACTCACACAGGAGATAGATCATGAAAACCACACGCAAAGTATTGCACCTTTCCATGGCACTCGCCATGACACTGCCACTGGTCAGCGCACAGGCCTGGTCGGATGAGACCGACGTCACCGACACCCCGGACGAAACCGTGGTCGAATCACCGGAATCACCCGTCAGCGGAACCCAACAGATGTTCCGCAACGCAGGTGAATCGGACCGTCTCAGACACCGGGTGGGGGAAAATGACAACGGAGAGGCCCGACGCACCCGCCTGGAATCCTCAGCCGAATCCTCCATCGGAGAGGATGACTCAACGGTTGATGGCGACCCGACGGTAAACTCTGATCAGACGCCCAGACAGGATCGGGACCGCACCCGGGACCAGGATCAGGTACAGGATGAAAGTCCCGACTATGATCAGATCCGTCAACGCGACCGGGATCGGCTCTCCGCAGAGGATCGTGAGGACTCCGGATTCGAGGATCCTTACCAGTTCGGCAACCGCTCGGCTGGACAGGGTTTCAGCACCAGTGGTTCAATGTATCGCAGCATGGGCGCCAACAGTCGCGGCAGCGGCGGCGCGTCCAGTGCCGGGATGAGCCAGGGCGGTGCCCAGAGTGGTGGGCACGGCAGTGGCAACGGGAACGGGAACGGGAACGGTCGACGTTAACAGGCAGGTTGAGTTTCTAGACTGGAGCCATTCGGAACGATTCGGGTATGAACAGCAGTCTCTATAAAGTCATTTTGATGGCAATCCTGCTGGTGCATGTCGGTAGCCTGTGGGCTGCCGACATACCCGAAAACCCGGTTGAGGAAGAACCGCCAAGCGAAACCTCGGACAACATGCAGAGCTGGCAGGAAGACTGGCAACGGGATGAGGACAGACGCGGCGATTGGACCTGGTTCGGCATGGGTTACGAGTCTCGTCACCAGGCCACCCAAAACCGGGGCTCCAACTCCGCTGGTGGTGGTGCTTCCCAGGGACCGGGCGGCGGCAATGGACCCGGCGGTGGCGGTAATGGCCCGGGCGGCCGTAATCGCTGATCGACTCAAATCAGGATCCGCTGCATGAGATCGGCAGTCAGGGCATCCACGCTTGATTCAGGTTCTGTTCTGCAACACCCCCCCACACCTGGCAGCACTCCCCGTTACGCCCAAACACATCATCTTCGGTGGCTAGCCACAGGCTTCCGAAATGCTCGTCCAGGGCAGCGGCCTGTAATCCGGAGCCTTTCAGCGTAGCGAAAAAGAACCAGCCAGAGATTGCGCAACGGAAAACAACAAGCGAGTCTTCGATCTCATGAAAGATTTTGGGACATCCAAGTCCACCAAAATCGATTCGATCTTTGACAGCCTATTAGTGCCCCGG
>JBEVVH010000145.1:0-9019 GCA_040507245.1 Candidatus Thiodiazotropha sp. | reverse complement strand
GGCGCCTACGGCACGTCGGGTTTCCAGTATCGCCTCGCGACTACCGGGGACTACCAGCCTTCGCTTCGCTTTCCCTGGCTGGCAGCGGAGGAAAACGACCTCTCCATCTATTTCGGTGAGTTGGGTATCACTATTCTGAGAAACCAAAAGTAAGAGAAGCCCATGTCTTGGATGTCCCGCATCGTCTGGTCGGAGGGCATGTTCCTCAGGCCACAACATTTCCAGCAGCAGGAACGGTTCCTGGAGCACCACATACAGGCTCGTTGTGCCGATTTGCAGCCTTTCAGCTGGGGTTTTACCCATCTCAAGCTCGACCGACAGGCCCTGGCCCTGGGTCGGCTGGCTGTAACCTCCTGTCGCGGCGTGCTTCCGGACGGCACCACCTTCGACGTCCCGGCCCATGACGATCCGCCACCGCCCCTGGAGATACCTGCTGACCGTAAAGGCGCGGTGATCTACCTGGCACTGCCCCTGTCACGACCTGGCGCCGCTCAATTCCGATACACCAGTCAGGAACCCGGACTTGAGCGCTACCTGGTGGATGAAATCGAAACCAAGGACGATATTGCCGGCTCTTCGAACGCCTCGAACCTGCAGATCGCCAAACCCATCCTCCGGTTGCTGCTTGGAGACGCAGAACTCGAGGAATTCGCCCATCTTGCCATTACCCGGATCGTGGAACGCCGCTCCGACGACATGCTGATACTCGATGAGGAATTCATTCCCCCGTGCCTCGACTGCGAGGTGTCAGCACGCCTCTCAGGTTATGTGAAAGAGATCGAGGGCCTGCTGCATCATCGCGCCGATGCCATCGCGGCACGCCTGGTCGATGGTGGAAAGGGTATTGCCGAGGTCGCCGACTTTCTGATGCTGCAGGTCGTGAACCGCTACGAGCCTCTATACACCCACTACACCCAGCGGATACCACTGCATCCGGTTGTGTATTACGAAACCTGTCTGGCACTGGCCGGAGAACTCGCCACTTTCACAAGCAGCAACAAGCGTCCGCCACCCTTCCCGGTCTATCAGCACCAGGCCCTTCAGGAAACCTTCACTCCGGTCATACGCGAGCTGTGCCGCTCTCTGAGCATGGTATTGGAACAGAAGGCCGTGCCGATTCCGTTAGAAGAACGAAAGTACGGCATCCGAGTCGCCGGCATCGCCGACCGCAAACTCCTGACCGACGCCAATTTCGTTCTGGCGGTCAACGCCAAGATGGCCGCGGATGCGTTGCAAAAACGTTTCCCCAGTCAAAGCAAAATCGGTCCGGTCGAGAAGATCCGCGACCTGGTCAATCTGCAACTGCCCGGTATCGGTCTGCGCACTCTGTCTGTTGCCCCCAGACAGATTCCTTACAACGCAGGCTTCAGTTATTTCGAGCTGGATAAAAACAATGACTATTGGAACCTGCTTGAAACCTCAGGAGGATGTGCCATACATATAGGAGGCGAATTCCCGGGCCTGGAACTCGAACTGTGGGCCATAAAAGGTAGCTGACAATGGATCACGACGACCCATTTGGCATGAAGCCCAACGAATCAGGCGACCGTACGGTGTTGCGTCCCAGACCCGGAGGTAAGGGTCCCGTGACCCCACCCCGGCCAGCCGCGCCTGAACCGCCGCCTGCTCCGATGCCCCGCAGACCCGCACCCAGCCTACCCACCCGACACGGTGCCAACAAGCTGGAGATCGCGGCCTCCGCGCTGCTTTCAATGCTTGGGCGGCTGCGGGAAACACCCTCTCATCCGGATCCCGCCTCCCTGAAGAATTCAATTATCGAAAAGATCCGTCAGTTTGAGCTGAAAGGCCAGGAACTGGGGATCGAACGGGAGACCTTGTTCTGGGCACGCTATGTACTGTGTACCGCGATCGATGAGATGGTCCTCTCAACGCCCTGGGGAAACCAAGGCGTCTGGCGCAACCAGAGTCTGCTGGTCACCCTGCATAACGAAGCCTGGGGTGGCGAAAAGTTTTTCCAGCTGCTGCAAAAGCTGCTGCAGAATCCCTCCAAGAATCTGGAACTTCTGGAACTGATGTACATCTGTCTGAGTTTCGGCTTCGAAGGCCGTTTCCGGCCCTTGCCTGACGGCTATGCACAGCTTCAGACCCTGCGGGACAATCTCTACCGCACCATCCGCAATCTCCACGAGGAGTACGAACGCGATCTGTCAGGCCATTGGCAGGGCCTGGCGCTGAAACAGAACGCCCTGGTTCAGTACATCCCCCTGTGGGTGGTGGTCGCGGTGTCCACCGTGATCCTGCTGATGATGTACTCAGGATTCAGTCTCAGTCTCAATGTCAAATCCGATCCTGTGCACGCACAGCTCCACAACATAGCACGCAATGTTCAAACGGTGGTGGATCGCAAACCGCCCCCGCCACCGGTAATACCCAGGTTGACCCTCAAAACCCTGCTGGCTAATGAAATCGCCCGTAATGAGGTGAGTGTCGAAGAGGATTATGCCCAGGGTAGCGTGCGCATCGCAGGAGACGGTCTGTTCGCCTCGGGCAGTGTCGCGGTGAACTCACAATTCCTGCCGCTGCTGGAACGCATTGCTCAGTCGATGGACCAGCTCGACGGCGATATCGAGGTCATTGGCCATACCGACAATGTTCCGATTCGCAGTCTGCGCTATCCCTCGAACTGGCACCTTTCCCGGGCACGCGCCGAGTCGGTGGCGAAGATCCTGGCGACTGAAGTCGCGCAACCCGCCCGGATTCACAGTGATGGCCGAGGTTCCGCAGAACCCCTGGCCTCCAATGACACCCCAGAGGGACGGGCACGCAATCGGCGTGTCGAGATCACTCTGATCAAACAATAGGCATTCACGAAAACCATGCGTGCGTTACTGAGAATCATAAAGAACCGCTGGTTCGTCGCCATCCTGGGGCTGATTGCCCTGTCGGTGATCATTTGGCTGGTCGGCCCCCTGTTCGCCTTTGCCGACTACGAACCCCTGGGTTCGGTTACCGCCCGTCTGGTGGCGATCGGCAGCATAGTTTTTCTGTGGATAGCCAACCAGTTTCGCCGCTATTGGCAGGCGCGAAAAAAGAACCAGCAGATGCTGGAAAGCGTGGTCGGGCAGAAGGACCAACCGTCCCGGGGTTCCCAGGAATCCTCTGAAGAGATTCAGATCCTTGGCCAGCGCCTCGACGAGGCAATCCGCATCCTCAAGGAATCGAAGGTCGGCGGTAAACAGAATCGGCAATATCTCTACCAGCTGCCTTGGTACATGTTCATCGGCCCGCCGGGCAGCGGCAAGACCACTGCGCTGCTCAACTCGGGACTGCATTTCCCCCTGGCGGACAAGCTGGGCAATGACGCAGTGCAGGGGATCGGCGGTACCCGCAACTGTGACTGGTGGTTCACCGATGATGCCGTATTGCTGGATACCGCGGGACGTTACACCACCCAGGACAGTTACGAAGAGGTGGATCGGGCCGCCTGGATGGGTTTTCTCGATCTGTTGAAGAAACATCGCAAGCGGCGTCCGATCAATGGCGCTCTGGTGGCGATCAGCGTCGAGGATATCCTCCAACAGACCGATCTTGAACGGATTAACCATGCCAAGGCGATCCGCATGCGGGTCAAGGAGCTGATCGACCACTTCGGCATCCGCTTCCCCATTTACGTACTGTTCACAAAGTGTGACCTGCTGGCTGGATTCAACGAATTTTTCGAAACCCTCGGGCGGGAGGAGCGCAGTCAGGTTTGGGGCATGACCTTTCCTCTGACCGACAAAAGCTCCCAGGAGAGCGGTATCAGCCATTTCCGTGAGGAGTTCCGGGATCTGGAGCAGCGCATCGACGCCCGCCTGATGGATCGGCTGGAACAGGAGCGTGATGTCAAACGCCGGGTGTTGATCTACTCCTTCCCCCAGCAGTTCGGCGCTCTGAGGGATGCCGCAGAGGCATTCCTCCACGAGGCATTCAACGCCAACCGTTTTCAGGAGACCCCCATGGTGCGGGGCGTCTATTTCACCAGCGGTACCCAGGAAGGCACCCCGATCGACCGCTTGCTTGGCTCCATGGCCCAGGAGTTCGGCCTCAATCGCCAGATCGCACCCGCGTTTTCCGGCAGTGGACGGTGCTTCTTCATTAATCGCCTGTTCAAAGATCTGATCTTCGCCGAATCCCATCTCGCGGGGGTCAATACCCGGGTGGAGAAACAGCGTGCCTGGTTGCAACGCATTGCCTATGCCAGCGCCCTCGGTATCGCCGTGCTGGCCGGCATCGCCTGGTTCACCAGTTACAGCCGCAATCAGAGCTACATCGATCAGGTGGCGGTGCAGGCAGTGGCCGCCAATGACCAGGTCAATTCCATTGCACCGGATGACCTGACCCTTACCGATGTGGTGCCCGCCCTGGATCGGGTGCGGCAGATACCTGGCGGTTACGCGGACCAGGAAAAGGACATCCCCTGGCTGATGGGACTGGGCCTCTACCAAGGTGACAAGCTGGGCAGCGAGGCAATCAATGCCTATCACAACACCCTGAAGAACCTGTTCCTGCCGCGTATCATCCTCAGCCTGGAGGATCAGCTCAATCAGCAGGGCAACAATGCAGACTTCCGTTACGACGCACTCAAGGTCTATCTGATGTTTGCCGACAGCGAACATTACGACGCGGAGACGGTCAAGGCCTGGTTGCAACTGAAGTGGCAACTGGATCTGCCCGGGGCTGAAAATGCCCAGGCCCGCCAGGCGCTCAGTGAACACCTGGACGCGCTGTTGACCCAGATGCCCATGCCGCCGACTCTGCCCCTGGATGACGCTCTGATCAGCCGGGTGCGCAATGACCTGTTACGCGTTCCCCTGGCAGACCGGGTTTACGACCGCATGAAACGGATCACCCAGGAAAGCTCCTTACGCCCGCTGCGACTCACCCAGGAGATCGGCGCGGATGCCGACCGGGTCTTCAGCCGTCGATCCGGCAAATCCCTGGACGAACCCATTCCCGCCCTTTTTACCTACCAGGGATATCATCAACTGTTTCTCAAGGAGCACCTGGCTATCGCCAACCGCTTGCTGGATGAGAAGTGGATCCTTGGCCCCGAGTTGGAAAAGATCGTCGGCGAAACCAATCTCAACCTGCTCAGCCGCCAGGTCAAGGATCTCTACTACACCGAGTATGTGCAGATCTGGGATCAACTGCTCGCGGACGTTCGGATCAAACCCTTTAGCGACATGCGCCAGGCTGTGGAGATTCTCAATGTCATTTCCGGTCCGACCTCCCCCTTGCGTCGCTACCTGACATTGATCAAAGAGCAGACCACCCTCGCCAGGCTGCCGGGCGGTGCGCAGAAGGCGGCTGAACTGGTCGCCAAGAGCAGTTCCGGAATCACCCGACGACTCGCCTCGATCCTTCAGGTATCTCCCGATGAGAGTGATGGACAGGGGGCGCAGGACTCTATGCTGACCACCCCGGTGGATGAGCATTTTGCCAGCCTCAACCGGATGATTGACGCACAGGAAGGCGAACAGCCCCCCCTTGAACGAACGCTTGAAATGCTCAATGAGCTGTACGTTCACATGAGCAACATCGCCAGTTCCGGCAATCAGTCGAGCCAGGCCTTCGATGTAGCCCGGGATCAAGGCGCCGGCGGTGGGGTCATCAGCCGCCTGAAGCTAGAAGCCAAACGTCAGCCTGGTCCTCTCGCGGCCATGTTGACCACCCTGGCGGACGGCAGCTCCAACCTGACCGTCTCGGGTGTCAGAAGTCACATCAACTCAGTCTGGAGCAGCCAGATCCTGCCCTTCTGTCAGCGCAGTCTTACGGGGCGCTATCCCCTGGACCGAGACGGTACCCGTGAGGTCACAATCAGCGATTTCGGGCGTTTTTTCGGCCCCGGCGGGATGATGGATGATTTCTTCAACAACTACCTGCGGCAATTCGTCGACACCAGCCGCCGCACCTGGCGCTGGAACGCCGCCGGTAACCAGGCACTTGGCATTCCCACCGGCACGCTGCGCCAATTCCAGCACGCTGCGGTGATCCGTGATGCCTTCTTCAGCGGCAGCGCCCTGGAGCCGAAAATCGATTTCGAGATCAAACCTCTGGGCATGGATACCACCATCACCCAGATTACCCTGCTGCTCAACCAGCAACGGGTGCGTTACAACCATGGGCCGACCCGTTGGAATCGCCTGACATGGCCCGACGATTCCGGCATCAGCGACGCCAAGATCCTGCTGGCGCCGCCGGCAGGCAGCAAACCCTCGGGGCTCACCGAAGACGGTCCCTGGGGGTTGTTTCGGCTACTTGACCAGGCCAAGGTCAGCACCACCGACTCACCCGAAACCCTCCAGGTGGAATTTGACGTGGGGGGTCGCAAATCCCGCTTCGCCGTGCGCGCCAGCGGTGCGCTCAATCCCTTCAAGCTCAATGAATTGACGGATTTCCAGTGCCCGAACAGACTTTGAACTCAACACCTCAGGACGACTTTCCAGGACTCTACGGCAAGATTCCCTCACTTGGGGATTTTGTCACCCGGCGCCTGCCCAGGGGCTTCATTGCGCCCTGGGAGACCTGGATGCAGGAAGCCATAGCCAACAGCCGTGAAAAGCTGGGCGATGTCTGGCTGGATAACTATCTGACCAGTCCCCTTTGGCGGTTTGCCCTGTCACCCGGGATCTGTGGTGAACAGGGCTGGGCCGGCATCCTGATGCCAAGTGTTGATCGGGTCGGTCGTTACTATCCCTTCACCCTGGCGTCACGCCTGCCTCCCCGCTGTAACCTGTTTCTCTTTATGGAGGAGTCGGAAGGCTGGTTCTCCCGCATGGAGGATCTGGCGCTCTCCTGTCTCGAAGATGAATTTGACATGGCGGCACTTGAACAACAGTTGCAATCCCTCGGGCCGCCTACCTGTCAAGCCGATGAAACAGAGCCGGAAGGCGCTGCATTGAGTAACGCCTGGCATGCCCATTTGGATGAACAGGGCGCTTTGCGCAGTCTCTATCCCCGTTTTCTACCGCATCTGATGAAAAAACTGCTGTTTGCCTACAGCCTCTGGTGGACCCAGGGTTCCGAGCGCATCTCACCTTCCCTGCTGATCTGTCAGGGACTGCCACAGATCAAGGGCTCCTGCGCCCTGATCGATGGCGCCTGGGCACAGCATGGCTGGGAAGAGATCGAGTCCGGAACCTTCCAAATGGGATTCACGCCTGATGCAGCCCCCGAGACCACATGAGTCAGAACAGCTTCTACTGGGTCTCCGCGCACCTATCGGACAAGGGTAAAGTCCGAGCCATCAATGAGGACTCCTGCCTGGACCGGGCCGATCTGGGCCTTTGGGTTGTCGCTGACGGGATGGGAGGACATGCCGCAGGCGATGTAGCCTCACAGATGATCGTACATGAGCTGAAATCCACTCAGCCGGGCGACTCCATCAGTCAATTTGCCAACGAAGTGTCACAACGGTTACAACAGGTCAATCAGAAACTCCTGGAAGAATCCGAACGAAGAGGCGGAGAAATCATTGGCTCCACCGTTGTGACACTGCTGGCCCAGGATGGTTATTGCATCTACCAGTGGGCCGGAGACAGCCGTATCTACCTGTTTCGCAGAGGCACGCTCAAGCAGCTCAGCCGGGATCATAGTCAAATCGAAGAGTTGATCGAACTGGGCATGTTGAGCGCGGAACAGGCCGAACAGTCCTCCATCGCCAACTACATTACCCGTGCGGTAGGCGCCAGCGAAAACCTCGATCTTGAAGCGGAGATCATTGAGCCTCGCGACGGCGACCTGTACCTGTTGTGCAGTGATGGACTGAACAAAGAGGTCAGCGACGACGAAATTGCCCATGTACTCGACACATATCCATTTCAGGAAGCCATCCAGCAACTCATTGATCTGGCGATGTTGCGAGGTGCCCGTGACAATGTCACTCTGATATTGGTTGAAGCCCGATCCACCCATATTGCCGGAGGCAGTGAATCATGATCTGCTATATTTGTGTCAGTGAACCTGGTACATGCAACCCTGATTTTCAAGGATTCCTGTTGTGAATGTAGTCAAACTCCGTCTCGGTCAATTTTTCAAGATTGCATTGATTGCTGTCTTCTCCCTCACACTGGCTGCCTGTGAAATGTTCGGCCCCAGCAAAGCCGAAGAACCTGCGGACACCATCGTAGACGAAACCCAGGAAACGACTCCGCTCCCACCACCAGACGACCTGTCGCCCAGCAAAAGGGTCCGCAAATCCATGCAACTGCTTCAAAACGGGGAGTATGACCAGGCCAGGGATCAGCTCACCTGGGCCCTCCAGGAGAAGCCCAATTTGCAGATTGCAACACAACTGCTGGAACAGATCGACGCCGACCCGATCGAATACCTGGGCCTGAAAAATTTCTTCTACACCGTGCAACCCGGAGACTCTCTTTCCCTGATTGCCAAGAAATTCCTCAACGACCCAATGAAATTCGTGATCCTTGCTCGCTACAACAAACTGGATAATCCGAGCCGTCTGGCACCGGGACAGCGGATTCGCATACCCGGCGAAATGCCCGTCGAAACCCGAACAAAACCTAAACCCAGCCCCAAGCCAACGCAAATACCGGCGACGGCGCCACCCGCTGAGACACCCAGTCAAGCAGAACAGGCGGTTTCGGACAAGGTTTCCGCAGAATCAGAAATAGTGTCTGAAAAGCCTGAAACCCAAACCCTTGCAGAACCTGCCATCGAGGTTGAAACCAGCGAAAAAGTCGCTACCCATGAAACGCCCAACGAGCAAACACAAGTCGTGGTGGATGATGCTCCAAACACGGCTGACACATTGGACACCGCCGATAGACTTCACAACACAGGGGATCTGACAGGCGCTATAGCGCTACTTGAAAGTGAAGCCCTACGCAATCCTCAGGCCGAGGAGATCAACACCACACTCGCACGCTACTACCGGGAATCTGCAGATCAGTTAATTGCCCAGGAGCAGGTAGTGTTCAGAATTCTGTGTCATTTCTATAAACTTAGGCTAAAAGAGATGATACATGAAAGACAAAATACAATTCGACATGGAAAG
>JBEVVH010000144.1:0-9062 GCA_040507245.1 Candidatus Thiodiazotropha sp. | reverse complement strand
GGCGCCTACGGCTCGTCGGGTTTCCAGTATCGCCTCGCGACTACCGGGGACTACCAGCCTTCGCTTCGCTTTCCCTGGCTGGCAGCGATAGATCTCGCAGCTTCCCCTTGTCTGAGTGAAATTGTTAAATCCCTCTGTCTGTCAGATCCGGTTTGTCCGCGAGGTAGGAAGCGGCCTGTTGATAAGGATTGACCGCGCAGGTTTCTTCATCCATTGTCTGTTGAATTCATGCCCCTGCAGGATATGCTCGGGACAATTCTGTAGTCCAGTTTCTCTGGCGTATTCACCGCAAACCGACCAAGATGGCCCACGACCCCAATACCACAGCAATTTCTCATCCCCTGTTTTGGGGGGCCTTGGCCGTTATTACCGCCAGTGTACTTCTGGCAATCATGGATGGTATCGGCAAATGGTTGATGCGGGATCTGTCCATGCCTCAAGTGGTATGGGCCCGGTACTTTTTTCACACCCTGATGGTCGGGGCGGTGTTTTCCCTGCGTGGCGGTTTCAGTTTTGTCCGCACCCGGCGGCCTTGGCTGCAACTGCTACGTGCCTCATGCCTGATGGGGGTGACGCTCTGTCTCTACTGGGCCATTCAAAGTGTATCCCTGGCCGATGCCACTGCCATTGTGTTTTTTGCTCCGGTGCTGGTGACCCTGCTGGCCGGTGTCCTGTTGAAAGAGCCGGTTGGGGTTCCAGAGTGGCTGGCAGTCGGTTTGGGTTTTGTGGGGGTGCTGTTGATCGTTCGTCCAGGTTTTCGTGAAGCTGATCCGGCTCTGTTACTGGCCTGTGTGGCGGCAATATGTCTGGCCTGCTACTTTGTCATGACCCGCGCCCTGAAGGGGTATGATAGTGAACAGACGACACTATTCCATACCACCCTGACCGGTGCGGTGGTGCTCACCCTGTTATTGCCGCTCTGGTGGCAGACACCCGGTTGTTTGCAGTGGTTCTTCCTGATGATCATGGGTGTGCTGGGAGCGACAGGACATTTTCTGTTGGTCAAGGCCTTCCATCTGGCATCGGCCTCGCGACTGTCTCCCTATCTGAATGCCCAACTCGTGGCAGCTGCGGTAATCAGCATGCTGGTCTTCGATGATACCTTGGAGTGGCCGTTCTATCTGGGTTCATTCTTGATTGTCGGAGCAGGGCTGTTGGTATGGACTCACCAGGTGTTGACGCCCCGGGTCAAATGAACCCTGAAATCAAGCCCATACTTTGAATATATTGACAGCACAAATGTCCGATACAATCCGCATCAGATCGTTTCTGATTCGAAGTGGCCTTGCATATCCAGCCGTTGCTTTATTCATCACACCACTACAGCAATCGGTTCGACCAACCCGAAGGGCTGAGCCTGATTGAACGCCCAGCGGCGTTATCCTTCGCTCATGTCGCAGGGCTACACCATGCTCATTCTGCCTTGTCGGGCGCACAGTCAGCCTCAGCGGGGCATATTGGATGAGTGTTACAGGCCCTAACAGGGACGGATTCGTCAAATATTCGGACAGATCCGCTGAAGACCGATCGGGCTACTTCAGCACGTCATCAATAAACTTCTCGCATTCGAGCCAGTCATCGACGTCATACCCCGGTTCGAAATTTCGGGCTTCGGCGCGGTAGTAAGCCATGGTAGCGATCATCTCATAGCGCTCCCGTGGACTGATCTTGGGCTTGGAGCTTGTAGCCGGCTTGGCAGTGCTCTTTTTGGCCGCCGTCTTCTTGGTAGTGACTTTTTTCTTGGCAACGGATTTTTTCTTGCTGGCCGCCGTCTTCTTGGTAGTGACTTTTTTCTTGGCAACGGATTTTTTCTTGCTGGCCGCCTTCTTTTTGGTAACCTTTTTTTCGGTTTCGTCTTCCGGCTTCTTAACCACAGCTTAACTCCCTCATTATTTAATATTTATAATCTGATATGCCGTTCCGCACAGCATCTCGATTAATGCTGTTTATAGTGTCTCAAATGGCAGATGTCCAGTGCAGGATTTTTGGGTTTGGATTCATGGTTTATATCGCTCAATCCAAGTTGCAATTCGAGTCAGATGACAGTTAGTTCCGGTTCACCAAAATGGTTCATGCAATACCCGAAAACAGGGCGTTCGCACCAATTCAACGGGCTGTCGAAGATGCTGTGCATGGTTTTGGGTCGGCTTCCTGGTCAGGTGATGACAGTGGGTGCACTGCGACCGGTCCGCTGTTCAATCTCCGCCAGATCCTGGGCGATTGTTACAAGACCGCTCATGACCTTTTCGGTTGCTTCCATCTGCTTTGCGGGATCCGGCTCATAAGCCTCGAGATAGACGCGCAGAGTCGCCCCCTGGGTGCCGGTACCGGAAAGCCGATAAACGATACGCGAGCCATCGGTAAATCCGATGCGGATGCCCTGGTTGTCTGAACGACTGCCGTCAACGGGATCGGTGTATGAAAAATTGTCCGCGTACTCCACCTGGTAGGTGCCCAAAGTCTGGCCTGGAAGGTCCGCGAGTTGATCCTCCAAAGCTTTCATCAAACCCTGGGCCGCGGTTTGATCAATTCCCTCGTAGTCATACCGGGTGTAGTAGTTACGACCGTAGGCTTTCCAGTGGTCGCGCAGAATGGCTTCGACGGGCTGTTGTTTCAAGGCCAGCAGATTGAGCCAGAAGAGTACTGCCCAGAGGCCGTCTTTCTCGCGAATATGGTTCGATCCCGTACCGAAACTTTCTTCACCACACAGGGTGATTTTGCCCGCATCGAGCAGATTGCCGAAAAACTTCCATCCTGTGGGGGTTTCAAAACACTCCAGTCCCAGACGAGCGGCGACCCGGTCAGCGGCTTGGCTGGTAGGCATCGAACGTGCTACACTACTGACGCCGTAGGTGTAACCCTTGATCAGGTGTGCATTGGCGGCCATTACCGCCAGACTGTCACTGGGAGTCACGAAAAAATCATGGCCCAGGATCATATTCCGATCACCGTCGCCATCGGAGGCGGCACCGAAATCGACACCCTGGGGACCACTGGTCAGTTCCACTAGTTCGTGGGCATGGACCAGGTTTGGGTCGGGGTGACCACCACCGAAATCGACCAGTGGGGTGCCATTGATGACCGTGCCCGGTTCTGCGCCCAGGCGTTCTTCAAGGATGTGTTTGGCGTAAGGACCGGTCACGGCGTGCATGGCGTCGAAACGCATGCTGAATGCTCCGGAGTTGAACAGCTGGTGGATTCGATCGAAGTCAAACAGCTGGGCCATGAGGTCAGCATAGTCTTCAACTGAGTCGATGACCTGGATCTTCATTTCACCCAGATTCTGTTCACCGGTTTGACTCAGGTCCAGGTCAGAGGTTTGGGCGATCCGGTACTCCGTGAGAGTTTTTGTACGAGCAAAAATCGCTTCAGTAACGGATTCCGGAGCAGGCCCCCCGTTGGGCGTGTTGAATTTGATGCCGAAATCCTCGTCCGGACCTCCAGGGTTATGGCTGGCAGAGAGGATGATGCCGCCGTTAGCCTTATATTTACGGATCAGGCAGGATGCCGCAGGAGTGGACAGGAGTCCGTCGCATCCCACCAGAACCCGGGAGATGCCGTGGGCAGCGGCCATCTTGAGTATGATCTGGATCGCTTCGAGGTTGTAATATCGACCATCACCCCCAACCACCAGGACGCCTCCGCGCAGGTCGCTCTGGGTGTCGAAGATCGCCTGTACGAAATTCTCCAGGTAGTGAGGTGCTTGAAACACCTTGACTTTTTTTCTCAAACCGGAGGTTCCCGGACGCTGATCATCGAAGGCTTGGGTTGATTGGGTGATGATTTCCATGGTACTCGGTGCTGATCGTGAGTTGTTTGGAGTAGACCTCCTATTCAACCATACCTGCCCGGTGGAGTTGAAGCGACAAATGCGAGTGGACTTGGACCAGGTAAGGCTATCCCACTGTTCTGTGCGACAAATAACGACTCCTGTGTTTTTACCGTGATAGAATCCCGGACCATTGGAAGCCGCGATTCCAGGGGTGCGTTTGCGCTCCGGGTTCCTGGTTGAAACCGTCTCAAGAAACACCACAGACAGGATTGTTAGGATGTCTTGCTCAGAAATTGATAATTACGCTCGTGACTTACGAATCATCGCAATGGCGGGATTGGGCTTACTAAGCCTGCCGGTATCGAGTCTGGCCGGTGAGTGGATCATCTCTCCGTCCATCGGTATCGACCACATCTATACCGACAACGTGTTTCTTTCGAGCGAGGATCCTCAGAGTGAAAATATCACCCGAGTCAGACCCACACTCTCGGCGTATAAGGAAGGGGCTCGTGGCAATTTTGATTTCAATTATGCACCGGAATATCGTTACTACTGGGACGACACCCAGTCCAACCAGACCATAAATCTGCTACGAACCAGTGGCAACCTGGAAGTCATGGAAAACCAGTTGTTCATTGACGCCTGGGCGACATCGGATCAGACCCAATTGTCCTCCGGCCGCAGCAGTCCGGACGGTATAACCGGTACCTCTGAGCCGATCGATTATTACACCATGGGATTGAGTCCCTATTTTACGACCCGCTTTGGCAATACCAGTGTGCTTGAAGCGCGCTATTCGGTCGATAAGGTGGACTATTCCTATGATTCGGCCGTCGACAGCTCCTCACAGACGCTGGATCTGGTTTTGGGTAGCGGCACCTACACCGTGGCGCATGCCTGGGAGCTGGCCGCCATGCACACCGTGGAGGATTTTTCCGGGGAGGTCCGGGACAACAAGATCTCGCGCTTCCGGGGGGAATACATACAGCAAATGTCCCGCCGCTGGGCGCTGGCATTTGCCGCAGGGTATGAGGATTACCAGCTGGTGAACAATGAAGATGTGGATGGTGACCTCTGGTCAGTCGGGGTGATTTTCACACCCTCCAGCCATACCCGCTTCGCGATCGGAGCAGGTGAGCGTGCTTTTGGCGACGATTACTACATGGATCTGGTCCATCGGACAGCATATACGGTTTGGAGAATGGGCTTCACCCGGAATTACATCAGTGCCCGAGACGAAGCTACGGAAGATACCCTGTTTCTGCGCCAGGACGATTTCGGCGAACTGGTCAGAGACGCGGTGTTGGATAATCCGCCCCCCGTGTCCGTGACCGGCGTGTCGACCTTGAGCGCCGACTACTACGAGTCGGATCGCCTGAGTGGTTCGGTGACCTTCCGCTCGACCCGCACCCAGGCTGAGCTAAGAGCCAACCTGATAAAACGTGACTATTCAGCTGATTCAAGCCAGCAGGATACACGGGATGTGGTCACCAGTATGCAACTGTCCCGGGTCCTCGGCCGGTCTTTGGGTGGTGTGACACGGGTATTGTGGAGAGATCACGAAGAGAACCTCCTTGATTATAGAGAGTGGGTGGTTTCGTTGGGTCTCAGCTATCGCCTGGGGATGGACACGACCCTGACCACCAGCGTGAGTCACCTGGAGCGTAATGCCGATTCTGATTTGAACACGTATGACGAAAATCGGGCAGATGCCGGATTTGTCTATAGATTCTGATAGCGATCGGATTTCCAGAGAGGAAAGATCCTGCTACCTGCCTGTCAGGACTTGAAAATTCTTCCGCCAGTCCCCAACTGAGAAAATTGAATAAATGCCGGGACACGGACCTGGTGCTGCCTCGCCGCTCACCATGTTCCGTCCCTCCCGCAGATTGGGTACAGCCCGGGTGCATCAACGAACCCGCTGTCAGGCTTGAAACCCACACACACCGTACTGCCATCGATTCATTCGTACGGCGGTAAGACTCGTGAAATACACCAGAACTAAAGAGAGGCTCACCTCAACCATGACTGTTGAAGCGCAAAAGGAAACCCTTGATTTTCAGGCTGAAATCACCCAGGTACTGAACCTGGTCATCCGTTCCCTGTACAGCAACAAGGAGATCTTCCTGCGGGAATTGATCTCCAATGCCTCGGATGCCGCCGAAAAACTCCGATTCGAGGCGTTGACCGATGAGGCACTCTACGAGGCGGATTCTGAATTGCGGGTTCGGGTCACCTTTGATCAGGAGGC
Source organism: Candidatus Thiodiazotropha sp. (assembly GCA_040507245.1). GTDB lineage: Bacteria > Pseudomonadota > Gammaproteobacteria > Chromatiales > Chromatiaceae > Thiodiazotropha. The sequence continues at coordinate 3,039 of JBEVVH010000144.1, read as the reverse complement.
GGGCACACTGACCATCTCCGATAACGGCATAGGCATGAGTCGCCAGGAAGTGACCGATACCATTGGTACGATCGCAAGTTCCGGTACCCGTAAATTCTTTGAGGCCATGTCGGGTGATCAGGCCAAGGATAGTGAACTGATCGGCCAGTTCGGCGTGGGTTTCTACTCCGCATTCATCGTTGCTGACAAGGTCACCCTCATGACCCGCCGGGCCGGTCTGGGACACGAGCATGGTGTGCGTTGGGAATCGGAAGGTCAGGGATCCTACAGCATTGAAAATATCGACAAGCCGGAGCGCGGAACCGATGTGATTCTGCACCTGCGTGAAGATGAGAAGGAGTTTCTCGAAGCATTCCGCCTGCGCAGCATCATCTCAAAGTTTTCGGATCACATTACTCTGCCGGTGGAGATGCAAAAAGAGCATCACGGTGAAGAGGAGAAGCCGGAAACACCGGAGTTTGAGCGGGTCAATACAGGCACAGCCCTGTGGATGAGGAACCGCTCGGATATCAGTGATGAAGAGTACAATGAGTTTTACCGCCATGTGTCCCATGACTTCGAGGACCCTCTGCTGCACGTGCATAACCGGGTGGAGGGCAACAACGAATACACCGCGCTTTTGTACGTACCTCAGCGAGCGCCTTTCGATCTCTGGGATCGGGATCAGAAGCATGGGGTGAAACTCTTCGTGCGGCGCGTCTTTATCATGGACGAAGCGGAGAAGCTGATGCCGCGCTACCTGCGTTTCGTCAAGGGAATCGTCGATTCGGATGATCTGCCGCTGAACGTATCCCGGGAGATACTGCAACATAATCGCAAAATTGACACCATTCGCCAGGCAAACGTGAAACGTGTCCTGGGAGCGTTGGAGAAACTGGCTGAGGACGATGCCGACAAGTACCTGGAGTTCTGGAAGAATTTCGGCAAAGTGATGAAGGAGGGGCCGGCCGAAGACTATGCCAACAAGGACCGGGTCGCAGGGCTACTGCGTTTCGCATCGACCCATCAGGACAACGACGATCAGACGGTTTCCCTGGCGGACTATATCTCACGTATGCCGGAAGGTCAGGAAAAGATCTATTACATCACCGCGGATACTCCGGCAGCGGCTCGCTTCAGCCCGCATCTGGAACTGCTCAAGAAAAAAGGCATTGAAGTACTGTTGCTCTCGGACCGGGTGGATGAATGGCTGGTCACCAGCCTCACGGAATACCAAGGTAAAACCCTGCAGTCAGTGGCCAAAGGTGAACTGGATCTGGGAGAGCTGGAGGACAAGGAGGAGCAGGAGCAGCAGGAGAAACAGGCGCAGCAGCACAAGCAACTGCTGGAGCGCATGAAGTCGGTACTCGAGGAGTCGGTCAAAGAGATCCGCGTCAGTCACCGCCTCACAGATTCCCCCGCCTGCCTGGTTGTGGAGGATTACGACATGAGCGCCAATCTGGCCCGGGTATTGAAGTCTGTCGGTCAGGACGCACCGCAAACCAAGCCGATCATGGAGATCAACGCGACTCATCCGCTGGTCGAACGACTTGAGCAGGAGAGCAACGAAGGCCGGTTCGGCGATCTGACGAAGGTTCTGTTTGACCAGGCACAACTTGCCGAAGGTGGTCAGTTGGATGATCCTGCCGCCTTCGTCAGACGCCTCAATACCCTGATGCTGAATCTGGCGGGGAATTGAAATCCCAGAGCGGTTGTGGTCAATAGCATGCCTGCGAGGGGGGCGTTTGCCCCCCATTTGAAGGACTGTTATTGATTACAATCTCTGCCAGGTGGATTTGTGGCGGTTACCAGCGCGCAAGCGATCAGCACGTTTGCAAGCGTTCTCCGTCCCTCAGACCAGGGTGAGACCATAAACCGACTGAATCCTCCCATTGATAGCCTCAACTGGTTTCGCCGGATGCGGCATGGCACACTTCGGCAAGCCTCCACCGGAATCCGCTGCATGGGAGGAACAGCGCGGGTTCTCCATTCAAGTGTGTGGATTGTCAACCACCGGAAGCAGCAGGCTGTTGATTTTTGCCCAAAAGCATCTGACACAAGGCGTAAACCACCATAATCCGGTCCGTTTACCGTTGTGAGAACCTGAAGGGCGACCTGACATGCGGATCGCACGATCCGGGTAGAGATTCTACCGACTGTTACGTCCGGATCTATCAAAAAACAAGCGAGGAGAATAACTATGCGCGTAATACTGCTTGGCGGACCTGGCGCCGGTAAGGGTACTCAGGCCAACTACATCAAGGAAAAGTATCAGATTCCTCAGATTTCCACCGGTGACATGCTCAGGGCCCATGTTAAAGCGGGCACCGAACTTGGCGTGGCCGCAAAGAAAATCATGGATGAGGGCGGGCTGGTTTCCGATGACATCATCATGGGTATGGTCAAAGAGCGGATCACCCAGGATGATTGTAAGAACGGTTACCTGTTCGATGGTTTTCCGCGCACCATCCCACAGGCCGAGTCCCTCAAAGAGGCAGGCGTACCGATCGATGCGGTTGTCGAAATCGATGTTCCGGATGAGGAGATCATCAAACGCATGTCAGGACGCCGGGTTCATCTCGCTTCCGGTCGTACCTACCACGTGGTCTTCAACCCACCCAAGGTGGAGGGCCAGGATAATGAAACCGGCGAACCGCTGATTCAGCGTGACGATGACAAGGAAGAGACCGTAAAGGCTCGTCTGAAGGTTTACCATGACCAGACGGAACCCCTGATCGCATTTTACTCCAAGGAAGCCGATGGGGGTGCCTGCAAGTATGTGAAAATCAACGGTGTCGGCGGCGTGGACCAGATTCGCGATCAGATCTTCAGCGCACTCGGCTAATCCTCCATCAGGAAACCGCCCAATATTTCCGGGATAGGGATGAGACCGCCTGTCATGCCAAAGCACGGCGGTCTCATCTTTTTCTCTAAAATATTTCTCATAAAATCATAATTATTCAGAATCTTTCTATTAACTCGGCTCAATAATAGGGAGATATTTTAACGGATATCACGTATTATTCCCGGATGGAAAAAATTGATGCACGAACACTAACA
>JBEVVH010000143.1:0-9170 GCA_040507245.1 Candidatus Thiodiazotropha sp. | reverse complement strand
ACGCTTGGGAGTTACTGTGAGATTCCCGTATCTGTCAAACTGTGAATGCCTCCCCAGCAGAGCTGGGGGGTCTCCTATTTGTGTCTAGGGCGTAAGGGCAGGGCGGAGATCACCCTGATCGATGCGACCCGCACCCACCTGTGGAAACCCCTGCTGCATCAGGTGGCCGCGGGGAGTTTCGACCCGGCACAGCATGCCCTCGAATACCTGGCCCACGCCCGCTGGAATCACTACCGCTTCCGCCTGGGCGCCATGGCAGGCATCGACCGGGTCGCTCGCGAGGTGATTCTTGCACCGCTGCTCGATGAGGCCGGTGAAGTGTTGATCCCCAGCCGACGCTTCGCCTATGACTATCTGATCTTTGCGGTGGGCAGCATCAGCAACGATTTCGGCATCCTCGGCGTGCAGGAGCACTGCCTGATGCTGGACACCAAATCCCAGGCGATGGCGTTCCAGCGGCAGCTCCTGGAGGCCCTGATCCGGGCCAACACCCAGAACGAACCCCTGCGCGAAGGCCAGCTCGATGTGGCCATCGTCGGTGCAGGGGCCACCGGGGTTGAACTGGCGGCGCAGTTGCACCAGGTGACCCGGCAGATCCCCCAATACGGATTCGACACCATCGAGCCTGACCGCCATATCCGCCTGCACATCCTGGATGCCGGACCGCAGATCCTGCCTGCACTGCCCCTGGCGCTGTCAAAACAGGTTCGCGGCGAACTCGAGCGGCTCGGCATCCAGGTGCATGTCTCACAAAAGGTGACCCGGATCACCGACGATGCGGTGCACACCGCTTCCGGGCTGGTGATAGCGGCCGGAATCAAGGTTTGGGCCGCAGGCATCAAAGGTCCGGATTTTCTCTCATCTCTGGGCTTCACAACCAATCGCATCAATCAGCTCAAGGTCAAACCCAACCTGATGCTCGAGGACGACGAACGGGTTTACGCCATCGGCGACTGTGCCGCCTGCCCGATGAACGATCAGGGTGACCTGGTTCCGCCCCGCGCCCAGGCGGCGCATCAGCAGGCGGCCTACCTGGCCAAGGCATTGTGCGCCCGCCTGAAACAGAAAGGTTACGCCAAGCCCTATCGATACCGGGACTATGGATCTCTGGTCACCCTCGGGCGCTACAGCACCGTAGGCAGCCTGATGGGCGCGGTGACCGGCAGTGTCCGGGTCAGTGGCTGGATTGCCCGCTGGGTCTATCTGTCTCTTTACAAGATGCACCAGTTGACCCTGTTCGGCTGGTGGCGCACAGGCCTGACGACTCTCGCACGCATGTTACGCCGCAGCATCGACCCGGTGATCAAGCTGCACTGAGGCCGGTGATACATACCGCTACATGCAAAGGATGGCCTTATTAGCCGCGATTCCCAGCCATAAACACTGTAGTTATAGTTTTTAAGTTTTTGACGCTGTGCTCACAGATTATTAGGCCCCCTCTCCCCTGGCGGGAGAGGGCCAGGGAGAGGGGGATAGAAAGCATGAGCGCAGCGAGCACATCAACTCATAACTCAGCACTATTAACTCAAAACTTCTCACACCATTACTCAACTCTTGATCGAGTGTCAGCATGTCTGACCATGAAGAGCAATCAAGAAGGTTTGTCCTGACAAAAGGGATGCAACGACCCCCTTGCCCTGCTCAGTAAGTAACCCTATCAAGAGCAGACCGTTGATCATCACAGTCGACCAGAATATGGCGCGGAATGGCTGCTTGCGCGTTTTATGCCGGAATGCGGTTTGTGCGATCAAGGCCCCCGGCCAACCACCTATCAGAGACAGAAAATGCAGGGTGCTCTCACGAGTCCGCCAGTGCCCGGCCCGGGCAGCTGACTTGTCGAAGTAATAGGCAAGGTAGGTCATCGCTCCGAGCACCCAGTAATAGATCATCACCGGTACCGGCAGATGTCCGCTAACCACCACCAGCCCCAGGAACAGCATGAACACCCCCGCGATGGCATAGGCGGTGAAACTGCCCAGAGACAAACCACGCTCGGGCCTTTGCATCCCCGCGATGGACACCGCCTGGGCATTGGGTCTGCCTTGTTGATCTATGCTCAGGGAATAGGTCAGCACGTCCCCTGTCAAAGGCCTGCGTTTGCAGTATTCGAAAGCGCTGATATGCACAAACACACGTTTGTCAGCGGAAAAGGGGGTGATGAAACCGTATCCCTTATCATCGTGCCATTGCGTCAGTTTACCCTTATGGCGTGAAGCTGACCGGTTCATTTGCTATGCATTCCCTGGTAACCGCAGTGAGTGACTTTCAGTCCTTGCGACAACCCGATGGGCCATTGCATCGGTCACACCGTGGCATCTTATTGATGAGCCTACAACCCAGGCTAGCGCATTTCGGTTGGCATGCTACCCGTAGTATCGGATGCAGAACCGCTGAGTCCTCCATTCAGCCTGCAGCGGACTCCAATATACGAAATTCCAGCCGCATCATTGACGCCAGTTGGATGGGTTGTTGCACTTAGGATTCGATTTCCGGAACTGGATCAGCCCGGCTTCAAACCGGGTCCCGGCACAGGTACCGATGATCTGCCCCCACACCCGGACGTCATCGGGCTGCTTCAACGTTGTCGGAATCTGGTCCAGGTTTTCATCCAGGCAACTCTGTGTGGCCGAGGCGGCGATTTCGAAACACTTTTCCGAACTGATATCGAAACATTGCCTGAAATAGCCCGCGGAATCTCTGCAGAACACCTCGGGCAGGATTTTTTTCATCCCATCGATCCAAGGCTCCCGGGCTACATCTGCGGCCTGCAGGTTATCTGGGCCAAGCAGTAGGAACGCAAGACAGAATAGCCATTTCTTCATGGTTTCACCCAGTTTGTTGGTATAGGCCTTAGTGTAGTGTCCATTCACGACCGGACAAAACATGCCTTGGCGCACCATATCAGGGCATATCGGTCTGTTCGAAGCGGCCTTTGCCTGGGTATTGTGCACAATCCGGATCAAATCCGGGCAAAAACCGTGGAACGATCATTGCACACCCATTCAATGAAACCACGTCAGCACAGCACGAGGCTCCCAATGTCCGCTGCCCTCCGACACTACGATACGACTCCAAAACACGTTCTCAACCACGACATCATGCACTGTACCGCAGACGGAGTGGTTGGGAACCATCTCTACTCCGGACGGGCACTGGGGATCACGGATCCCCGGGACATCATCCAACTGCATCCTGACCTTCACCCGCTTTGGTATGACATCGAGGCGCACTACAACCGGGTCGGTCTGCCTCATACCCGGAACATCATCTGGGATCTGGACCGCGGGCAACTGGCGCGCCACGTGGGCTTCAAGCCCTCGGTATTCTTCTATGGCCCTCAGGAATCCCTCGCCTGGGGCGATAGCGGCTGGTTCGAGACCGTGCAATTCGTCAATTCGAAAAACAACTTCATGGCCCTGGCGGAGGAACTCAAGGTCGAGGTGCCTCAGACACTCTGTTTCGACAGCGTGAACGATATCACCCCAGAAACCCGCAACAGGATCGTTTACCCCTGTTATCTGAAGGCCGCGATATCGGTATCCGGGGTGGGCATCTACCGCTGCGCCGACGTGGAGGAATTCGATCAGGCCGCATCACACTTCGAACCGGATGTGCCGGTACAGGTTCAGGAGGAGGTGATCGCCGACCGGTTCCTCAACCTGCAATACCAGATCGTCAACGGCCACCTCAGACGCCTCGCGGCGACCGAACAGATCCTCGATGGGTTTGTCCATCAGGGTAACCGCTACCCGGCCTCCCACGAGCCCTGGGATGTGGTCGAATCCATGGCGGTCTGGATGGCCCGCTGCGGCATGCAAGGGATCTTCGCCTTCGATGTGGCGGTATGCCAGACCGAGCAGGGGCTGAGATTTCCCGCCATCGAATGTAATCCACGATACAACGGCGCCTCGTATCCAACCCTGATTGCCGATAAGATGGGCATCAGCGAATGGTATGCCGTGTCACTATCGACCCGTTTCAGCCGACTCTCCGAGATCGACCTCTCCGACCTGGAGTACGACCTGGAAACCCGGCGGGGGGTGATCATCGTCAACTGGGGAACGATACTGGCCGGCAAATTGATGGTGCTCATCGCGGGCCCGAAGGATTACCAGGAGGCGATTCTCCCGGAGTTGTCTGCGCGGCTCGATCCACCCATCGAAGATTAAACCACCGGTTGCCGGATCCCGGCATGCATCAGGATTGAACACCTATGGACCCTATGGCCCACTACTCCCTCATGATCCACGGCGGCGCGGGCGCGCTGGACAACGTCAACGATGAAAAGACTGCCGTTCGCTATCTCGAGAGTATCCGGCGCATCCTCGAGCACGGACGCGAAGTGCTCGAACTCGGTGGATCGGCACTTCAGGCTGTGGAGATCTGCGCCTCTCTCCTGGAAGACGACCCGGTGTTCAATGCCGGTTGCGGATCGGTGCTCAACGAATACGGCAAGGTGGAAATGGATGCGGCGATCATGGACGGTCGAAACCTCTCCGCAGGCGCGGTAGCGGCGGTGCAGAACATCGCCAACCCCATCCAACTCGCACGTTATGTGATGACCGAGAGTGAGCATGTGATGCTGATCGCGGAAGGAGCGATGCGTTTCGCCGACCACTGCGGCATCGTGCGCGAACCCGACAACTATTTCTACACCCCTGACCGGGTGGAACAGCTCAAGCAGGCCCGACTGCACCATAAGATCATGCTCGATCATGATGACACCGAGAGCGAGGATCAGAAATACGGCACCATCGGCGCGGTGGCGCGGGATCCCAGAGGCCACCTGGCGGCAGCCACTTCCACGGGAGGCATTGTCAACAAACGCATGGGCCGGGTCGGTGACTCGCCGATCGTCGGCGCCGGGGTCTGGGCCGACAATGAAACCTGCGCGGTCTCCGCCACCGGTTATGGAGAAGATTTCATGCGCACCCTGATCGGCAAGACCGTGTCCGACTACATGATGATGCAGCAGATGGACGGCCCTGCCGCCACCCAGGCCGGTCTCGAATACCTCACACGCAAGGTGCAGGGACGGGGCGGCATCATCGTCATCGACCGGGACGGCAACTGCAGCAGCGGCATGACCACCAAAAAGATGATTCACGGCTGGATCGAAAAAAGCGGTGAGACCATCGCCCGATTCTGAATCAACACTCCCCGTAGCCCGGGTGCAGCGCAGCGGAAGCCGGGAAACCCAGGCTCAAACAACTACCATTCGCCGAATATTCATAACCCAGTGTGAATATTACCTGGCTAAACACAACCACAACCGTACATTGCTCATAAACAGAATGCGAAAGCCTGTTTCGGGCATGCTGTCCTGATCGTTACGCACGAATCCCGGCCCAGTCGAAAACTGCGATCCGATCAATTCCAGGAGGACGCATATGAAAGTCACCACGCTGTATCTTTTTCTCACCCAGTCGGGCGTATCCACGCAACTCGCACACAGAGCCATCTCCCGTATCGTCAACAGCAGCCAGACGCGCAGACCCCAATCCAACCCGGCACGAACCCTCATCACACTCGCCGCCAGCCACAAGGTTCGCTTACCCGCAGGTTTTGACGGCTGGATCGCAGGGGGAGGAAAGCGCCTCGGCATCCCGGGCAGCGATCTTATGGAATTCGAGGAAGACGAACTTCTGCTGATGCCCTGGGACAGCCAAGCTGCCTCTCATACACCGCCTGGCAGAGGACCCATCGGCCCGGGAGAGCTGATGCCGGCAAGCCGACCGCGTGACCCAGGCACAGTGATGGGTACTCAGACCCGACCGGTGAACCCCGATCAAGTCATGGGTCAAAGTCTGACCCAAACCCTCAACCGTCTGGCCGCTCAGATAGCGGCCTATGGCTAAGCTGACGAGGATGACCAGAGGCTGAGGATTCAGCGGCAGCGCAGATGGCGATCAATAGACTATTGGGCAAAACGGGGATCAATATTATTACTGGCACCAGCAATCCCATCAATAATGCAATGATGCTAGTTACGTAAAAGTGAGCACACGTTTAAACGAGGCGTAGTGACCTCTGAATCCGCCATGATTTGAATGACGCCAACCCTGCGGGCAGATTAATGACATACCCTGGTGTCTTGCATCTCGTGTGAGATGCATTTACGAGATCGCATTCAAGAAGCGTTCGCCTGCTTCTCGGCCAAGGGAATGAAGCGCTCAGTTTCAAAGTCATACACCCAGACATCCCCGGTGGAGATGGAGTACACCCAACCATGCAATTCGACTTTTCCCTTCCTCAGTTGCAGCGCGACCGAAGGATGGGTGCGCAGATTATCGAGTTGTGCGCGAACATTTTCCTGGGTTGCGACCAGTAACCGGTCATCCGGATCCTCGTGATCATGGTGGTCCTGCATGATACGCCGAGTGGTTTCTCCCTGGGCCACCCACGCACGCACTGCCGGCAGATCCTGTACGGATTCCGGCTGCAGTAGCGCCTTCATTACCGCACAGTCCGTATGCCCGCAAACGATGATATGCGGCACCTCCAGCACAGCCATGGCGTACTCGATCGTCGCGGTACTGCTGCCCAGCATGGATCCGTAAGGGGGTACGATGTTTCCCGCGTTTCTGAGGATGAACAGTTCCCCCGGATCGGTCTGGGTCAGCAGGGTCGGATCGACCCGAGAATCGGAGCAGGTGATGAACAGGGCGCGGGGCGACTGCTGGCTGGAAAGCTTGGAAAACAGCGCCTTCTTCGCCTCGAACACCTCGCTGCGGAATTTAAGGAAACCTTTAACTAGTTTTTCCATGGTGGAGTCTCACATTACCAAGGGCACGGGGAATTCGCTCGGCTCGGTGCTAAGGCTATCAACGGCCGGTTTGCACTGGTCGATAATCAGTGAAATTACACGACGAGCGGGATAGGGAAATGATACCCCGTTAAGGGGTAACTTTGACACCCAAAACCACAGTCGATGAGTAAGGGATGTCGATCGGTTATATGCGCTGCATATCCGGGAGCTTATGACACTCAGCAAAATGGATCGAGTATTAGACTTCGATTTGGCGCGACAGATACTCCTTTTATGGTTTCTCAGGAGTAGGACGACGTACTCTCATTATCAGATATACGTGATCTCATTCATGCTGCCAGCCATCAGGTTGATCTCCGTATGTACGCTATTGAACGCATCTGCCATCTCTTCAAAGGTTATGGATTCATCACCCTGATCGCCGATCAAGACTACTTCATCACCCCATTTGGGCACCTGTGGGAGATCGGTCACATCGATTGCTGTCACATTCAGCGATACCCGTCCGACCACAGGACAGCGCTGCCCACTGATCAGGACTATGCCCTTATTGAAAAGAGCACGCGGATAGCCTTCACCGAACCCCACCGGAATGGCCGCAATCCGTGATGGGCGCTGGGTAATAAACAGGCTTCCGTAGCCTATCTTTGTTCCGGTCGGTATGTCGCGTACCTGGGCGATGCGACTCTTCACGGACATGACAGGTTTAAGACCAGGAAGATTTTCGAAATTGCGTGAGGTCTTCACACCGTAGCATGCCGCACCGATACGCACCATGTCGCGTCGCAGGTTGGGCAGACGCGTCGTGGCCGCCGAGTTATGGGTGTGATAGATCACATCGTCTGGCAATTCAGGCGCCAGGGTTTCAGCGAAATAATCGAAAGCCTGTATCTGGCCGAGACTGTGATCCAGCGTCTTGTCATCCGCATTGGCCAAATGAGTCATCACACCAACAATGCGCAAACCGGGCAACGCCAGTACCCGTCGCATGGTATCGAGTTCACCGAAATCGAACCCGCCCCGGCCCATCCCGGTATCGAGTTTGAGATGAACACGAACCGGCTCACCGCGATGCAATCCAGCACGGCTCAGATACTCCGCAGCCTCCCAAGTACCCACCTGTTCCTCAATATTGAGATCTTCCAGTGACTCGTCCAGTTCATCCGGTAAAGCCATGCGTAACCGAATCAACGGGAAATCCTCGGACACGGCACGTATCGCATGTGCCTCTGGATTGGTACAGATACCGATGGAATCCGCCCCAGCGGTGATCGCCGTTTCCACCAATCCGGCAAGGCCATGACCGTAAGCATCCGCTTTCATAACCACGGACAGTTTCGCCGGTTGTACAAACTCCTTAAGAACGCGGATGTTGTTGGCAAACCGGGTTTTTGAAACGGTAACCGTTATATGATGCTGTTTCATAGTGCCTCTGAGCAAAGGGCTCCTGGATATGATCAATATCTGATGGGATTATATCAAACACCCTCTCTGTTACATGACCAATTCGTATAAACATCTGCAGCAATTTTTCGCTGCAACCACACCTCAAAAAGCACATTCTTCGCGCCATACCAGACTGGTTTGATTACAGATTTCCCATCCATCTACATACCGGAAGCTCTCAATACTGGGTTGTCCGTGTCAGTCCAAAACCCCTCAGGTTTTGATTGTTTTCTCAAAACGTCACTGTGTAGTATCACAATCCATTTCCTGATTACCTACCATGCTCTGCCACACAGATGTAAGGTTTGAAAATGTATCTCGATCCCATGCTCTGCGTGGTGACGTCCATCGATATCACGCGGCATTACCTGAACCTGATAGGGGTGTGCAAGCCCGGATCTGCATTCCCACGCGGAGCGTGGAAATGAGTAAGGGAACAACGGATCTGTTTGCTCTCCATCGTTGTTCTCCCCTTTCCTGATATCTCCGGTTTTGCCCTCCTGGGCGAGTCACTTTTCTTTTAAGGGTTTCCGACTGTCCCGCCCCTTCGGGGACCGCTGCGATGCTCACAAAAACCGGCGGGGCTGGAACTCGCTGCGCGCAAACAGCCAGCCTCGGAATTCCGGAGGGTTGTTCCCGGGCTACGTTGATCGGGACACACGGGAACTTCAAGAGGAGCGAGCATCACCCCTGTAGCCCGAGTGAAACGAAGTGGAACCCGGGATCCGGCAGAATGCGAAGCACTGGGGGATAATTCAAACCCTCCAGACGCCTCCCTTCGCCCTTGGTGCAGAGATCAACGCAGCATGGCGATGCTGACATTAATCCAGTAATTGGGGGGCATAAATTCAATCAGTTGAAATAGGTTCCTTGACAGGGAGAGGGGGCAATGCCGATGAGCGCAACGAACACCCTAACCCATTACTCACAACCGCTCCTGGCAGCAGATTATATA
>JBEVVH010000142.1:0-9316 GCA_040507245.1 Candidatus Thiodiazotropha sp. | reverse complement strand
AATTTCCATGTCGAATTGTATTTTGTCTTTCATGTATCATCTCTTTTAGCCTAAGTTTATAGAAATGACACAGAATTCTGAACACTACCCGGCAAAGACAAACCGGACGAGTCGCTTTTTTGCCTGGTGCTGTCTATATCGTGAAATTCGATATTATCTACGTTTTTCAGTCCTTCACTCTCTTTGCAGACTGTCTTGCCCATGTCAACCAGACCCATCACGGTGTTTTCGACGAGCCCATATGCCACACCCGCTGTCATGGCTGTGTACTGAAACCCGTTGATGCGAGGTCCTGTTTTAACGCCGATATCACTTACGCCAAGAGGGTCGTCCAGGTCGTTGCCTTGCTGACCTGAATAATCTACAGCAGTATTTCCCTGCTCTTCGTGCGCTTGGCGCACCAGATCCCTGGCTTCGCCACCGGCATGTTCGTATACCACTGCCAGGGCATGCTGTCCGTCCGGGGTGGCCGCCAGATCGTTGATTCCTTCCCTGCCCGCAGACGCGATGAATTCATTGGCGAGTTGGGTTTTCTGGTCCCGGTTTCGTTGTTCAAACTGGCGTTTGACCAAGGCTTCCGGCTGGGGGCTTTGGCTGGCCTGTTGATAGAGGGCCTGGCCCTCTGTCTGGGGGACGCCGTCTGTGTTCGCACCAAGGGTGGCTTGAGATTGGGCGGTGGCGCTGGGGGCAAATAGGTTGGCTGAAGTCACGGGTCCCTCCGTATATTGATTCAGGGTTTATCCTGGATCTTATGTCATGCTTAAAACACTTTGATACTGGGGATTACCCATATGTCCTTTTCTGATTATTTATGAGGCGCGGCTATTGAATCCGCCGTATGGAGCGGTTAAAGATGTTTGTTGGGTTAGAGTGTTCTTAGCGTTCATTGACATTGAGTCTACCTCTCCCTGTCCCCACCCAGGAACCTCTTGCAAATGATTGATTTCATGAATCTGCGGTTCCTGGGGAAAATTCCGCAACGGCATCCTGCATTGATCTTTGAGCGAGGGGAGCAGGGAAGTGCCTGGAGCGTTTTGCATGGTCCCGCAGTGAATTGCATTCTGCCGGATCCCGGGTTGCGCTTCGCTGCACCCGGGCTACTCGGTTGAGATACCCGTGTGTCCCGAGCGAGAAGCGTAGTGAAAACCGATCGTAATTATCTGGATACCCAAGATAGTGCACGACAGTGAGAGTACTTTTTTTGTCATAAATACGCCATGTTGACACTCGCATCGAGAAATAGGTAGTGGGATGAAAAATATTGTGTTGTGAGTAATGATTGGTTTTGAGTTTATGTGTTCGCTACGCTCACGGACTCTATACCCCCTCTCCCTGGCCCTCTCCCGCAAGGGGAGAGGGGAAGATCTTTTCGAGTGCGCCTTACATTTATTGCCGGGTCATGGAATCGAACTGTCTGTTCGATCCGGTCTTGAACCATGCGTCCCCTCTCCCTTTGGAGGTTGTCGCAAAAGTCCTAATCCGACCTACGGCTCTTTCCCAAAACCTCTTATACAACACCTTCCCTTGCGAGACAGGGAGACGGGGCAATGCCGATGATCGCAACGAAGTCTCTTGTTTACCTAAATAAACTCTCAACAGGCCGAGTTTCTTTTTTCAAGGCCCTAAAAATCGAGAAAGGTTTCCATGCTCTGCTGGGTCGCCTCCGAGAGCGGCTCCCGGGTCTCCGCTAACTGGGGCCGTCCGGTTTCGAGTATTCCCTCCATGGCTCCGAAGGTGCGCTCCGCATAAAATCTCAGCATCAGCCGCTGTTCATCGTCGCTCATCCAGAGATCGATGGGATCCCCAAGCTCCCCATCATCGCGATCCACCTCACGGATGGTCAGACGGTAGGCGGAACGGTCCCAGCCGGCCCTTTGCAGCCTGTCCTTCCGCATCTCTACCCGAAAGCGCTCGATCTCCCGGCCGTTGAAGGTTGTGAATTCAACGCTACCCCCGTCACTGAGGGGTATTCTGCGCAGGCGGTGATACAGTCCCATGTAGTCCACCGCATCGGCGCCGTTCATCTTGAGACTGCGATTCTCGACCAGTTCCTGCCACTGGGACAGGCTTAAGCCGGTCGGGGGTTGCAGCTTCATGGGTGGGGTGACCGGTTCCTCATCCTTGGCCTCCTCGTTCTGGTAGTGGCGGGCATAGTCCGCAGCCCGGTCGAACCAGAACAACTCCTCACGATCCTCATCCAGACGCAGGGATTTCACTGCGATCACCGGATACAGCCCCCCGGCATCCAGCCAGCTGCGGTAACTCAGGCGCACCGGGTAGAGCATTTCCGCCTTGGCGTAGGGTTCCGTGGTCAGCAGCATGCTTGCCACATAAGCGGGTCGATCGCTGACCCGATCCATCTGCGGCTCGACCTGCAGGTTGAGCTTGGCGATATCCAGTTCTACGTAGCCCGTGATCCAGCCACGGAACTTGAGGGTATATTCCAGGTTTTCGCCCGGCACCGGCAGTGAGGCCATCGCCGCAGGGGCGCCACTGCAGATAAGCAGCAGAAACCCGGCACGCATAACCGGCCAGCAGCTCCTGGTAAATTGGCATATTTCTCGCAGATAGGATACCAAAGCCAATGATTGCCCCCGAAGCGTCAAATATCCGTCTTAACAGGAATAAATACCATGATCAATCCGGTTAACAGCAATAAAACCGTCAACACCACGACAGACCGACCCGACACAACCCGCACTCAGGGTCAGAGCAACACTCAATCCAGCCAGATGTCAGCGCCGCGCAACAGTGACACCGTCTCTGAAAGCCAAGCCACACCGGATATCGGAAATGCCCGTCAGCTCTACCAGATGGAGCATGCCCGCGGTGCTAATGGGGTTCCCCTGGCATCATCCGCAGATGCCCGTTCTGTACTCGACAACCTGCTCCAGCAGTTCTCTGAAAATCCGGCACGCGCCGCTTCAGCGCAACTCGCCAATGTATCGCAACCCATGGCGAACCTGTTGAAACTGATGCCGGCATGAATCCGCCAGATCCGGTCACAGAGTCTGACTGGATTCAGACTCAGCGCCGTCCGGAGTTCGGTTTGCCGCAGTATATGACCCTGCACTAGAGAGATTGAGTGTCTGAACCCGGTTCAGGTTCCAGGCGATTTTCCGCCACATCCTGTTTCAGGCGGATAATTTCATCCTTCAAGCCGATCACCACCAGGATGTCACCCGGGTCCAGGTAGTGCTCGAAACCGCTGTTGCAGAAGATCAGCTGGTTACCCATTTCGAGATCCACCACCCCGAGCACGATGAGATTGTATCGTTGACCCAGTTCGAGTCCATCAAGACGGACACCGGTCAGAACAGAATCTGCGGGAATTTCTAGTTCTGCAACATCAATCTGTTTGCCATACATGGTGTGTTCGAGCATTTCCACCAGGTAAGGACGGGTGATTAATTCGTGTACCCTGTGGCCGCTGATCTCATAGGGATCGATCACCTTGGTCGCACCGGCGGCCTTAAGTCGCTTGCTGGCAGCCGCCGATTCCGAAACACAAATGATCTTTAAATCGGGGTCCAGTGCACGAACGGACAAGGTTAGAAAGAGATTTTTTGCCTCTTCGGAAAACAGGCAGAAGATCGTTTTGACCCAGCTACCGATCCCCTCATCACGTAACTTGTCATCATCCGTGTAATCCAGCACTCCGGCATGCAGTCCTTTCGCAAGCAGCTTACCCACTTCATCCACGTCGTCGCTGTACAGGTAAGGATCGATGCCCCGCTCGGTCAGCTGAATCCCCACCTGGTGGCCCAGGGCGCCACAACCGAAAATCAGGGTCTCACGTCTACTCACGACAACACCCCCTTCTCCAGGTATTCGCGCAGGTGCAGCATACTGTACTTGTGGCCGAAAAGTACCAGCAGGTCATTGTCCCGGAGGATAAAATCCTCACCCGGATTGAAATAAAAGCAGCCTTTCTGCAGACGGAAATTTGAGACCGCTGAATCCAGTCCGCACACCCCCTCGCGGATCACCCCAAAGAGTATGAGTTTGCGCGCCTTGAAATTCATGTCGCCGAGGGTGCATCCCACCATTGGATGGTTGGGTTTCAGGCGCACCGCTTCAATACCTTCGTTGGATTGCCCGGCCAGCAGCCCGTAGACTGCCTCGAAGGCCACCGGTTGACCGGCGTACTCCGCCGCGATCAGGCCGAACACCTCATAGGGCGCCACGCAGTGGGTGGCGCCTGCGCGGGTCAGTTTACTGGCATTCTCCCTGTGATTGGCGCGGGAGATGATCTCGATGTCCGGGTTGAACTGGCGCGCCGTCAGGGTAATGTAGACATTCACCACGTCGTCACCGGTCAGACACAGCAAGCGGCGGATCCGCGAGCCGATGCCCAGGCGACTGAGCAATTCGTTGTCCTCGCCATGGCCATGCACCGCCAGGTATCCGCGCTGGGTGGCCAGTTTGATCGACTCGATATTGGGATCGACCACCACGAAGGTGCGTTTGTCCATCGCCAGCCGGTCCGCCACCATTTGGCCCACCCGGCCGAAACCACAGATCAGGGTATCGATGCTTCTGCGTTCCACATCCGAAAGAATCCGGTGTTCGCGGATCTCGTCGATCTTCTCGCCAAACGCCGATACGATGATCGAGGTAAAGAATGAGATTACGCCGAGACCGGCCACAATCAGCATCAACGCGACGATGCGCCCCTCGGTGGTGTGCGGAGTAATGTCCCCGTAACCCACGGTGGACATGGTGACCAGGGCCCAGTAGATACTGTCGAAAAAGCCGTTGACGTCACTGCCCCGCTCCTCCGCCTCGAAGAAGAAGATCGCGGTTGCCGAGGTAAAGGTAATGAATGCCATGAAGATGAACAGAGTCATCAGTTCGATGCGTTTTTCCGACAGCACCTTGACGAATTCGCTGATGCTGCGGGTGTAGCGGAAAAGCTTGAACAGGCGGAACAGGAGGAAAATCCGCAGAAACCGCAACGGCCGATAGCTGGGTATGATGGCCAGCAGATCGACGATCGCCATGGGCTGGACCATATAGCGGAGCTTCTGAATCATCGCCTGCCAAAGGGCAGACCAGAGACGGAACGGTTCGTTGATGAACTCGGCCTTTTCGTACTGTTCGATTATTACCTGATGGCTGTTGTTGTAGATCCAGAATCGCAGCAGGTACTCGATGATGAACACGCTGACCGCGACCAGCTCCACCGAGTTGACCCAACCGCCCATCTCGTGACGCACCCCGTAGATGAGCAGCCACACGCTCACCAGAACCAGCAGAATCAGGGAGATGTCAAAGTAGGGGCGGATCGGAGAGTGAGGATTCTCTAGGAGATCGTAGACCTTGCTTTTATAGCGTTTGTATCGGTCCGACCTTTCCAGGCTGTAACAGACTTTGATCACGTGATGAGCAAAAGACATAAATGCGCGCGATCCATCCAAAATCAGAGGTTTATACATGCAGAGCCATCCTGAAACCACGGAACCCGATTGGCCTGCCAATCATTGAAACAGGACAGCGCAAACCGGTTCAGGTATCGGGCGGCAAAGGCAATGCTCACACACCGCCCCCCAATCCTCCAGTGGCTCTTAAACAGGCTGGTGCAATTCGCTCAGACGAGTGCATGACAAGGTGAAAACCACCGAAAAGCACAGTTTACCGAGGTAAATGAGCATTTTGAGGCGGGTTTCAACGCAGGATCGTACCGTCTGAGTGGATTTCAATAGCCTGCTAATTCCTATCGGCCCGGATTCGGGAATCTGGAGTGCCTGCCGAGATGCCTCCTATCGACAAGCTCCTTGCAGCCCTCACGCGTAAGGCTTTACTATCCCGGCTATGCTTTACCGACTGTTCATATCACTGGCACTCAGCCTGACGCTGCTGAGCGGCTGCAGCAAACCGCCGGAACCGACCATCACCCTGGCCCGAGCCGTCAGCATCGGTGATCTCGATCAACTCGAACGCAATCTTTACTGGGGCGTGGATCCCAACCAGACCGATGCGGCCGGCCTGACCGCGCTGCACGTCGCCGCGCAGAAAGACAGCCTGGTGATGAGCCGCATCCTGGTGAAAAACGGGGCGAACCTGGAAGCGCTTGACGCCAAGGGTCATACGCCACTGTTGAAGTCATTGATCGCTCGCAATACCATCGTCGCGGACTTCCTGGTGAAGAGTGGCGCCAAGCTGGATCCGGACCAAGCTCTGCACATCACCGCCGGCCTTGGCAGCGCGGACCGGGATGTCATCGATTTTCTGCTCAAACACGGAGCCAGCCTCGACAGTCTGGACGATGACGGCAACACCCCGCTTCACATCGCGATTCTCAACGATCAGCGGGTTGTGGCCAAGTACCTCATCAACCGGGGAGCCCGCCTGGATATCAGCAACAAGGCAGGACTGACTCCACTGGCCCTGGCGATAGCCCGCAACAAACCGGATATCGAAAAGATCCTGCGCCAGTTTGGCGCCCAGGAATCCTACTGAGATCTGTTCATCCACCCAATAACCACGGATTTTCACACCAATATGGCATCCAAACCCGAAGAGCTTACTGTCACCTACACTGAAGACGGCATCGACGTCGTCAAGGAACTCGACAAGGTCATCCTATCGAAAGGGGCCTGGACCACCATCCTGTATCGCTACCAGGATTGGGACAGAAGCAAGGAACAGTACGGTCCGGACAAGTACACCATCTGTCGCTACCAGAAGCGTGGCGGTGACTACATGCAGAAGAGCAAATTCAACATCTCGAGTCGGGATCAGGCCAAGGCGATCATCGAGGCATTGCAGGGCTGGATGACCGACTGAAAATGCGCTGGACCGGGGCGCGCCCGGGGATTTATCAGCCTACGCCGTGGGGAACGGGTCCTTACACGTCGGCGATCCGTTCCGCCCATCCCAGCAACTCGGGAATCAGACTGCGACGGTTCTCGCTCAATTCAGGGTCAGCTTCCAGGCGATCGAGCACTTGCAGATACTCGTCCAGGGTGATGCTTCCCCCGCCACCCGCTTCTGTCAGGCGTGTGAGTCGATACTCCTCCCAATGCTCCCGTTCCGATCCACTGAGGGTCTCCGGCCAGTTGCGGGCCCGATAGCGAAACAGCATTTCAGGTAACCGAGGGTCATCGAAAATCTGCGGAAATTCCGCCAATTCCTGAGGATTGCAGCGCACTATCTGATCCATGCGCTGACGGTCATCCCGGGAAAAGAACCCCCCCGCGTAGATGGCCAGATCCGGGTCCGTGACAGGTTCGAATTCACTGCCCCGATGAACCTCCTCGACCCGCCTCATAAAATCAGGCTGTTCCAGCAGACGACCCCGAAAACGTCGACTTTGCGCCACGTTGATGCGCCAGCGCTCTGCCGCGTCCCCTGTAAGGGTATTCATCGGCACCACCACCGGGCATTTGTTGATATGCACCGTTTTCACCGGCAATCTTGAGGTGCCCTCCGGCAGTTCCGCAGCCGGGGTGAACAGACAGGTCTGCAGTTGTTCGGTGCTGAGATCGAAGAACGCCTCCGGATCCTGCCTCAGGTCATAGACGATCACACCATTGGGATTCGCGGGATGCCGGATCAGGGGCATCACCATGGCGATGCAACCCTGAGCGGCCGGGTACATGGAGGAGACATGCAGCACAGGTTCGCGCTGCTGCAGGTTGAGCCGCTCCGCCACAACCTGCTTGGCCCGGCTGCTCAACAGGAAATCGTACAGCTTGGGCTGACGCCGTTTGATCAGTCGCGCCAGGCCGATGGTGGCATGCACATCGGACAAGGCGTCGTGAGCGGAGCTGTGTTCGATCCCATTTGCCGCGCTCAGAGCCTCGAGGCGGAAACGGGTGATGCCCTGTTCGTCCCGGGGCCACTCGATACCCTCGGGACGCAGGGCATGGGTCAGCCGTACCATATCGATGATATCCCAACGGGAACCGCCATTCTGCCATTCCCTCGCATAGGGATCATAAAAATTACGATATAGAGTGTTGCGGGTCACCTCGTCATCGAAACGAAGGCTGTTGTATCCCACGCCACAGGTACCGGGATGGGCGAGTTCCCGGTGAATGAGGCGGATGAATTCCGCTTCGATCACCCCTTCCCGCAATGCCTTTTCGGGTGTGATTCCGGTGATCATGCAGGCTTCAGGCTGGGGCAGCATGTCGTCGGCCGGTCGATTGTAGATCACCAGGGGATCACCCAGGATGTTGAAATCTTGATCGGTTCGGACCCCGGCGAATTGACAGGCACGATCTCTGCGGGGATCCGCCCCCCAGGTCTCGTAATCATGCCAATAAAAAGTGAATGTCATGCCGCTGTTCCCGATGTTATAGCCGGCGGATTAACGATACGAAATCAGTGCCGGGTCTCTTTGAGACTGTACCGCAGGACGGAAAAGATGGCGTCGACAAAACGGTCGGATTGCTCCGCCAGATCATGATCCGCGGGATTCTTCAGCCAGTTCTGTATAAACCCCTCTATCATCAGATGAACCACCAGGGCACCGGTGCGGGTATCGAGATCGGGCGGCAACTGGCCTTTACGCTTCGCATTCTCCAGGGTATTGATCTTATCCTGCAGTGATTTATCGACGAGTTCCCTGATCCGATCCGGCACATCTTCTTCCCGGCGCATGAAACGCTCATGCAGAATGATCTTGAAAATGTTCCTGAAGTCCTCCTGGGTGGCCACGTTGATGAACAGAAAATGCAGTAATTCCGCCAATCGGCCCAGGGGATCGGATTCGGATTCCCTCTGACCGGCACCCGCGAGTTCATCGATTCGTGCCGAATAGCGGGACAGGATCGCCTCGAAAAGCTCCCACTTGTTTTTGAAATGCCAGTACACCGCACCCCGGCTAACCCCAGCACGACTGGCGATTTCCATCAGACTGGTGGAACTCACCCCTTGGCGCGAAAACAGCCGGAGTCCGGTTTCGATGATTTTCTGCCGAGTGATTTCGGCTTCTTCTTTCGTGCGCCTCAAGCAGATATCCCTACAGATCGTATAGCAACAGTTTACAAGCTCCCGGGTTGATTACTATTATACATACGCTGCCAGCCAGGGAAAGCGAAGCGAAGGCTGGTAGTCCCCGGTAGTCGCGAGGCGATACTGGAAACCCGACGTGCCGTAGGCGCCAAAGGGGATCCAAAGATCGCATCCGAACGCGACGTCCAGTCATTCGGGAGCTGACAACGGAGCGGTGACGAGCTTGCGAAGTCATCGCGTAGTGTCAGTGACCGGGACGGCCGGGGCACTAATAGGCTGTCAAAGATCGAATCGATTTTGGTGGACTTGGATGTCCCAAAATCTTTCATGAGATCGAAGACTCGCTTGCACT
>JBEVVH010000141.1:0-9450 GCA_040507245.1 Candidatus Thiodiazotropha sp. | reverse complement strand
CCTCTTCTCATTTTGATTGACCGCAACTTCAATCATGGCGCATTACGACGCCGTTCGTGAGAGGGGAGGAGACCATTACATCGGGCTACTGCTGGATCAAGGCTCGAACTGATAGCCCAATCCCTCGATGTCCCGGCGAAAGTGCTCGCCGACCAGTTCCCGCAACTCATCGGAGTAGTAGCTGCGGTAGTCCTTTTTCCGATCCGTGGCCTTGCGCTTGTGGGGCAGGGTGATGTTGGGCACGCCGATCTTCCGGGTGATGTGGGCGAAGTCATCGGCCAGGTTTTCATAATGACCGATGAAGTCCACCAGAATGTTGCCCTGCAGGTCGATCAGGTAGTCGAGCTGGGACTGAATCGAGGTGTCGACGTGAAACTGGTAGGGCCGATCCGGATCGAGCTTCCAGCGGATGAAATGATCAAAGTCCCGGATGTGCTCTATGAGGTGCGGCCGTTCCCGGCGGATGTGGTGGAACGAGCTGACCTGCAGATCCCAGGGATTGCGCACCACCGCGAACTTGAACAACCCATTGAAGAACTCTTCCGGCAGCAACTCCCGGGCGGCGACGATCCGCGAATGGCGCGGAAACTTGCTCCCCAGGCGATGCCCGCTCAGGTGGCTCATCCGGGAGCAGAGAAACATCGGGTAGTACCAGGGGTCCCGCCAGCGCAGCGGCTGCAGGGCGGAACGGACACTGGTGCCGCCGGTCTTGGCGATGTGCACGAAGAGAAAGTTGTATTTGATCGAGAGCAGCATGGCGTCAGTCGGGTGAGTGGTGCGGGCTAATGATATCCAGATAACGTCTCGCGCTACAGTCCGCATGATACTCCGCCACCGCGTTACGCAGAGATTCCCGCTCCGGCGGCTGGGTCAGCGCCTGGATCATCCCCTGCGCCAGGGCCTCCACATCCCCCACCGGCACCAGCGGGGCGATGCGCCCCTGGTCGAGAATCTCCCGGGGTCCGCTGGGACAGTCGGTGGCAACCACCGGCACTCCCAGGGCCATCGCCTCGGTGAGCACGTTGGGAGAGCCTTCCCAGCGGGAGGAGAGGACGAATAGCCGGGCATGGCGCATGTACACATAGGGGTTGGAGGTGAACCCGGGCATCGCCAGGTGCGTCTGGATGCCTAGTTCTTCAGCCCGCTGCTGCAGCACCTCCCGCTGGCGCCCCTCGCCGAGAATGATCAAACGGCAGGGCAGGGTTTCACGCACCCGGGCGAAGGCCTCGAGCAGGCTCAGGAAATCCTTCTGCAGAGTAAGCCGCCCGGCGCCGAGGATGACCGGGTCCCCGCCATCGGTGAGCCAGGGGTGGGGCGGCGGCGCGTCGGCGTCCTGCCGCAGGCGCTGGGTGATCACCGGATTGCGCACCACCACCACCTTGTCCGGGTCGACCCCCGAAACCTTCAGAGTATCCTGGCGGACCCCCTCCGAGACCGCGATGATCCGATCCAGACGAGGGTAGAGCAGGCGGATCGGCAGGCGTCTCAGGCGCATGCGCCAGGGGGACTTGTGCGCCAGCGCGGCGGTCAGATTGGTGCCCAGGCGCATCACCAGCCGGGTCGAGGGGGGGCCGGCGAGGCTCCGCGCGAGCACCGCAATGCGCCCCGCCCGGTCCTTGGCCGCGAGCAGGGCGGGGGGCTTGACCCGTTTCAGGTATCGCGCCAGGGGCAGCAGGCTGGTGGCGGTATGGCGGCTGCCGAGATCGATGCGGTTGATCGACGGGTGCAGCGCCTCCAGATGCTTGCTGCGGGTCTTGATCAACAGCAGGTCGAGTCGCACCCCCTGTTCGGCCAGCGCATTGACCAGGTTGAGAATCATCCGTTCGACCCCGCCCTCGCCGGAGAAGGAGACCAGAACCGCGAGATCCGGCGCGGCGTGTTCAGGAGGGTTCATGGGTGGCCGGGGGCTCCCCGGTATCCGTGAACAGCGCCTCGTCCGGGGTGCTGTCATCCTCATCGGCGTCCGCAGCGCCGGCGCTCTGAAGGGTGGTTTTGCCGACCATCAGGGGATAGGCAAAGGTGATCCCCGCGATGATCAGCCAGTAGAAGCGCCAGTTCCAGTGCAGGTGACGGAAATCGGTGAGGCTGTAGACCGAGATCAGGGCGAAGTTGCCGAACAGAAAGGCGATGTAATAGAGCGACACCCGCTTGCGCCGGTAGGCCTCCATCAGTTTCGAGATCATCAGCCCGCACACCAGGGCGATCAGCATGATGCCGATCAGGCCGAGCTGGAACACCACCTCTAGATAGGCGTTGTGCAGGTGATCGAAACTCACCCCCCGTTCATCCCTCAATCCAGGGTTGTCGTCCGCGTCGACCAGGGCGTGGGTGGTGCCGGGACCCCTGCCGGTGAAGGGGCGCTGCAGCCACTTTTCCAGGCCGAACTGCCACAGGTGCAGGCGATAGGTGGAGGAACTGAGCGGCGCATTCTCCAGCCCCTGGGTGACCACCATGCCCAGCTCCTGCTGCTCGCTGGTGACCCGCGAGGTGATGGTGTTCCAGTTGAACGCCAGCATCAGGGCGGCGAACAGGCTCAGCGCCAGCAGCGGCTTGAGTACCGGGATCGCCGCCTGGCGGCGCGAGCGGCGGGTGATTTTCAGTACCACGAAAACGGTCGGCACCGCGACCAGGATGGCCAGCCAGACCCCCCGGGACTGACTCACGATCAGCCCTTCGGTGAAGAACAGGATAGCCGCCACCGCCAGGCCGATGTGCCAATTGCGCCGTCCTTTGGGCAGCGGGGAGTCCGCATCCAGGCGGATCATGATGAATAGGATCAACGCGAGTATCGCCGCGGCGCAGTCGAAGCCGAAGATGATTGGTTTGCCGAAGTGCAGCCCGGAGCGGGTGCCCGCGGTGATCTGCTGGATCAGCTCGGCGTCGATGCTGGTGAGAATGCCCAGGGTGAAACCGCCGAACATCAGAACCAGGGTGGCCGGGATGCGCTCGGGCACCCGGCTGATCCACCAGGCGGGAATGAAGAACAGGAACAGCTGGATCCAGTCCCGGGCCTGGTTGAACTGGGTCTTCTGTTCCGCCTCGATCTGCGCCGAGGCATCCCATACCCGCAGGGTGATGTAAGCGATGATCACCAGGGAGAGCCAGAACAGGGACTGACGGGTCAGGCGCCGCCAGGCCTCCCCCGAGATCAGCAGGGCGATCAGCATCAGCCCCAGGCCGACGTTGGCCCCGCTCACCCCCAGCAGGGAGAAAAACGCGAACAGGTAGAGACCGCCCAGTCCCAGGCGTTCGCTGATCATTTCCCGCCGTCCGGAGATCCCGGGCGGCAGCTGGATAAAGGCTCGCATACGATCGCTCAGGCCGCTTCGCATGGATCACACCTCAAGAAATGCCCTAGCGCCAATGATAGCCAATGATACGCGAGCGCGCCATCCGGTTCTGTCACAAAACGTAGAGCCACCCCTGCCATCCATTGTCCGAATCTCCATGCTACGCAACCCGCTCATGCGGCGTGGCTTCCCACCGGCCTGAGACCGATCGCCTCGGCAATTCCCGCAGCCCGTTGGGGCCAGCTGTAGGCGCTGGCGTCCCGGCGTGCCTGACGGGCGAGCCGCAGCGCCAGTTCCGGGTCGTCCCGCAGCTGCGCCACTGCGGACTGCCAGGCGGGGCGGGGTCCTTCGGGTCCGCCAGCAGGGCATTGTGCCCGTGGCTGAGAATCTCCCGCAGGGGCGGGATGTCGCTGGCAATCACCGGCCTTCCCGCAGCCATCGCCTCGAACAGCTTCATCGGGCTGATCCCGTCCGCATGGCCCAGGTCCGGCTGGTAGGGCAGGATCACCAGATCGCTGTCGGCGTAGAGTCCGGCCACCTCCCGGTGGGGCACCGCCGGGCGGCGGGTCAGCCCCGGGATCTGGGGGACCGGGTCGTCCGCGTCCCCCACCAGGGTGACCTCCCCCAAACCGGCGGCCGCCAGCCGGCTGAGGCTGAGGATGTCCAGGCCCCGGTCGAGGCTGATCCGTCCCAGGTAGACCATGCGCGGACTGGCCAGGCGATCCGGTTGCAGATCCGCCACCGCCTGGAAGGCCGTCAGCGCCACCCCGGAGGGGGCCACGTGAATGCGTGCGGGATCCGCGCCTGCTCCGCTCAGGGTATCCGCCGCGCTGCGGCTGATCGGAATCAGCCAGTCGATCACCCCCCGGCGATGCTGTTCGACCAGCGCCTCCAGGCCGTAATCCCCGGGCAGCCCCTGCAGGGTGTGGATCTCGAAATGGTGACGGATGCCCCGTGCCGCCAGCGCCGCGCTGAGTTCCGGGGTGCGCACATACACCGCCCGGGCGCGCCTCAGCAGGCGTTTATGAAAGCCGACGAAGGCGCCGCTGGGCCAGCGCCGGTGCAGCGCGCAGATCGATGGGCGTGTCGATGCCCATGTCGTGGAGTCTCTGTGCCGGTGTGACCTTGCTGTGCCAGGGGGGCAGGTAGAGCCGGGTGGCGATACCCAGTTCGGTGAAGGCCGCGAGGGTGTGCAGGGTCTGGATCAGGTTGGCGCGGTTGCGATGCAGGCGGCTGCGGCCCAGATAGATCAACTCGGGGTAGGCAGGTTTCGGCATTCGCAGGGCAAGTCAGGATTAAACGGATTGTGCGGCCCGTGCGCCCACGGAATCAAAGGGGCAGGCGGGTTTCGGAAAGGGGCAACACTAACATAATCGCTGCGCTGCTTGTACTATTGTACGTTCCTATCTATCAACCAGAAGCCATGAGCCTATTATCCAGCGCGCCGCTACCGGGACTGTTGTGGAATTGACCGATCGTGACGACCCCAGGATCCTGATCGTGCGCCTCAGCGCGATCGGCGACATCTTGTTCGCCTCGCCCCTGATCCACGCGCTGCGCCAGCGCTACCCCCGGGCGCGTCTGTGCTGGCTGGTGCAACCCGAATCCCGTGCCCTGCTGGAGTGTCACCCGGAACTCGACGAGGTGATCGTCTGGCCCCGGGGCGAGTGGCAGGCACTCTGGCGGGCGCGCCGCTGGACCGAACTGTGGCGCGCGCTGCGTGATTTCCGGCGACAGCTGAAGGCGCAGGATTTCGATCTCGCCCTGGATGTCCAGGGGCTGATGAAGAGCGGTCTGTTGAGTCGCCTCTCAGGTGCTCGCCGGCGCATCGGCCTGGGCTCCCGGGAGGGCAGCCAGTGGCTGATGCACGAGCGCATCCCCAAGGGGGGCGAGCCCCGGCGCATCGGTTCCGAGTACCTCTACTTCGCACAACGGCTGGGGCTGTCCGGCGACCCCTTCGAGATGCAGGTGGGACTGTGCGAGGAGGACCGGGCATTCGCCGGGCAGTTGCTTGCCGAAGAGGACCTGGAGGGCGGCTTCGTGGCCATCTGTCCCTTCACCACCCGGCCCCAGAAACACTGGTTCAGCCCCCGCTGGAGCGATCTGATCGAAGCCGTGCAACGCCACTGGGGACTGCCGGTGGTGATGCTGGGCGGACCGGCGGACCGGCAAGCGTCGCAGGAGATCCGCCCGCGCAACGGGGGACGCCTGATCGACCGGGTCGGCGAGACCAGTCTGCGTCAGGCCGCCGCGATCCTCGCCCGGGCCCGGCTGGTGGTTGGGGTGGATACCGGGCTGACCCATATCGGCATCGCCATGAACCGGCCCACCCTGTGCCTGTTCGGCTCAACCCGTCCCTACCTGGACACCACCCACGCCAACGCCGAGGTGATCTACCACCCCCGCGACTGCTCCCCCTGCAAACGTCACCCGACCTGCCACGGGGCCTTCGACTGCATGGCGGATATCCGTGTCGACGAGATCATCGAACGGGCCGGACAACTGCCCGGTTTCGCCGGGGCCGGCCCATGAAGGTGCTGCATGTGGAGGCCGGACGGCACCTCTACGGAGGCGCCAAACAGGTGGCCTACCTGCTCGGCGGGCTGCAGCAGCAGGGGGTGACCTCCTGGCTCACCTGCCCCACCGGCAGTGCCATGGCCGACGCGGTGCGCGACCGGGCGGCCGGGGTCTACGAGATGCCGATGGGCGGGGATCTCGACCTGGGATTCATCCTGCGCCTGAAACGCCTGATCCGCGAACTCAAACCGGATATCCTGCACCTGCACAGCCGTCGCGGCGCCGACCTTCTGGGCGGCCTGGCGGGACGCCTGAGTGGTGTGAAGGTGGTCCACTCCCGGCGCGTGGACAACCCGGAATCCCCCTGGGTGGTGAAGTGGAAATACCGCCTCTACGATCGGGTGATCGGCATCTCCCAGGGCATCGTGGACGTGCTCGCGGCCGAAGGGGTGCCCGAGGAGAAACTGGTCTGCGTGCGCAGCGCGGTGGACGTGGAGGCCTACCAGCGACCCTGCGAACGGGCCTGGTTCCTGCGCCAGTTCGGCCTGCCCGGTGACGCCCTGGTAATGGCCACCGTGGCGCAGCTGATCCCGCGTAAAGGGCATCGCTACCTGCTCGAGGCCCTGCCCGGGCTGATCGAGCGGTTTCCCAACCTGCACTGGCTGCTGTTCGGCCAGGGCCCGCTGAAGGAAGAGCTCAGCGCGGAGATCCAGCGCCTGGGCCTGCAGGAGCGGGTCAAGCTGGCCGGTTTCCGCGACGACCTGGCGGTCATCTACCCCTGCCTCGATCTGCTTGTGCACCCGGCCCTGATGGAGGGGCTGGGGGTCTCCCTGCTGCAGGCGGCCAGCGCCGGTCTGCCCATCGTTGCAGTGGATGCGGGGGGTATGCCCGAAGCGGTGGAGGACGGAGTGAGCGGGCTGCTGGTACCCCCCGCCAGTGCGGTCGCCCTGGGCGACGCAGTGGGACGCCTGCTGGCGGATCCGCAACTGCGCCGCCAAATGGGTGAGTCGGGGCGGGAGCGCATGCGACGGGGGTTCTCGGTGGAGCAGATGGTGGAGGGGAATCTGCGGGTCTACCGGGAATTACTCAATGAATTTCCCGATTACCCAGAATGATCAGTCATGCTGACACTCGATTCGAGAAATGGGTAGTGGTATGAAAAGTATTGAGTTGTGAGTGATGATGAGTTTTGAGTTTATGTGTTCGCTACGCTCACGGACGCTATGCCCCCCCCCTCTCCCTGTCCCTCTCCCGCAAGGGGAGAGGGGAAGATCTTTTCGAATGCGCAGTATACTTTTTGCTGGGTTGTGGCATTGAGCGGTCTGTTCGATCCGGTTTTGATTCATGCGTCCCCTCTCCCCTTGCGGGAGAGGGGGTAATGCTCAACACTAAAAAACCGCTCCAGGCGGCGGATACACTAGCTGAGCTTCATGGGTAATCAGGATAAATTTTGAATAATTGTTTCTGAAGGACTGATGTGACTGTTGAATCAATTCACTCCCTGCAACTGATCGGCAGCAAGGCCTTTGGCGGGGCCGAGCGCTGGTTTCAGCGCTTCTCCATCGCCCTCAACGGGCTGGGTCACCCGACCGAACTGGGGGTGCGCCAGGGTAGTGAACTTGACGGGGATCACTGGTCCGGCCTGACCTGTCACGCGCTGCCGATGCGCGCCGTCTGGGACCCCCTGTCCCGCTTCGAGGTGCGTGGCCTGGTGAAGCGCCTCAAGCCGCAGGTCGTGCAGACCTACATGGGCCGCGCCACCCGCCTCACCCACCTGGGCAAGGGCAGCGGTGCGGTACACGTGGCGCGCCTCGGAGGCTACTACAAGGTCGACGGCTACCGTCACGCGGACGCCTGGATCGGCAACACCCGGGGCATCTGCGACTACCTGGTGCAGTCCGGCTTTCCCGCCCAGCGGGTACACCACATCTACAACTTCGCCGACCTGCCCCCCCAGGGCCCGGCGCCCGAGGGCTTCAAGGCACAACTGGGCATCCCGCCGGAGGTCTGGGTGCTGATGACCCCGGGCCGCTTCGTCGGCTTCAAGGGTCACCGCTACCTGCTCGACGCCCTGGCCAGACTGCCCCGGGAGATCGCCAGTCGCCCGGTCTGGCAGGTGATCGTCGGAGACGGCCCGCTCAAGGACGCACTGCACCGCCAGGCCAGGGAAAACGCCATCGACCAGCGTATTGTCTGGGCCGGCTGGCAACTCGACCCCGATCCCTACTATCGGGTCGCCGACCTGATCGTATTCCCCTCCACCAACGCCGAACCCTTCGGCAACGTAATCATCGAGGCCTGGGGTTATGCCAAGCCCCTGGTCACCTCCGCCTCCATGGGTGCGAGGGAAGTGGCCCGCACCGGCGAGGACGCATTGCTGTTCGAGTGCGAAAATCCCGCCGAACTGGCGAAGCAGATCGAACACGCATTGAAGGATGACGCACTGCGGGAAGGCATGGCCGAGAACGGCTACCGGCGCGCGGTGGAGGAGTTTGGTCGTGAGCCTATCCTGCGGGCTTATACCGAGCTATATCGGTCACTCATAACCAGGGTTTGAGTACCGGGCAGATCGGGTGGGCTCACTCATTACCCGATTTGAGGTTCTTCTCACGGGGGGGCGCGACCAGTCATGACGAGAGCTGTGACGGTCTGCTCTAAGGTTATCAAGGCGTGTCTTTGGGTAAGTGGTCCTCAATGGACTCCAGCAAGCGTTTGCCGTGGATAACCGCCAGGATATGCAACTCGTCGGGTTGAATCTCGTAAATCACGCGATATGAGTAGACAAAACGCTCGCGTATATTCTGCTGGCCAAGCTCGGGGACGACGCGGCCGATCCGGGGTTGATCACGCAGCAATTCCGTGGCTGTAACAACGCCTCGACCACCCGTTGCGCATAGTGTGGTGAGTCCCGATAGATATACCCGGCGATTTCGTCGATATCATCGAGTGCGGCTTCGGACCAGAGTAGACTCAGGGTTTTAGCCATTTTCCGAGCCGATCCATGGCTTGTTCATGAGTGCAGGCCTTGCCCTCTGAGATAACTTCCTGACCGCGTTTGATTTTCTCTAAAACATACAGGTGGTACTGGATGTCCTCGTAGCTGCTGTCATCGGGCAGATTCTTCAATAACTGCTCCACCTCTTGTTTGGCCGTCTGCATGGTGATTCCTCAATGGCAATTGCCCTGGTCGTAAGCATATCAGGGATTTATCGGTTCTTCGCGGAATTAGAGCTTGGGGTAATATTTCGTGTTTCCGATTGCTGGTGAGTCATAGCGAGGTTACAGGATACCATTGAGCCTCATTCTGGGGTCTTAACCTACATCAAAACTGGATCATCCCCGGCCTTGATGGGCGCCAGGGATCTGGTCAAAACCTGCGAGTAAGCGTTAAAGAATGGTAGTGGATATCAGCTAGAGGTTGGGTGGCGGGTATTCGAGCCGGTCCAGTAGGTGAGACAGATCTTGACCGGTCACGGTAATCCATCGTATTTAAATTCTTATTTAACACGAAGGCACTTGGGTTAAGAAGTATTCGTTGGGATAATTCGGAACTTGCTATTAACCCGGCAATAAAATACATCTGCTACGCGGCATAAGAAATCTTCTCGTGATTGAAGTATTTTGCAACTCGCTTTGGTTTCTT
>JBEVVH010000140.1:0-9511 GCA_040507245.1 Candidatus Thiodiazotropha sp. | reverse complement strand
GTTGTATCAACCCATGACAATCCCAGCCGATCGAGGATTGCATGCAAACGACTTCATACACGAGAGGACAATGTCATATGGAAATCTATCAAGGATCAATCAAGGCACTGAGCCTGGCCATCTGCTGCGCGGCACTCAGTCTCCCCGGACACGCATCTGCAAAAGAGCTACCTGTTTACCATGTCGTCGATAAAGGCATTTCGGAAACTCAGATTTATCAGCTTGCCGATGCCATGATGTTCGACCCACAACAGCTTGACCTGGAACTGTATCGCCGCACCGGTGCGGTAAGCTTCATCGATCTGAAACGCCACCAGATCATACCGACCCGCATACTCGGACCGGGTAAGCCCGATGAAGAACAAAAAGAAGACGCTACGCGAGGCGATCGACTTTGAAGCCCTGTCGATGATCCAGCCGGTGGACGGAGACGTCGCCCTGCATCAACTCGAGTCTGCACTGGACAAGTCGGGACTGCTGCCTGAATCCTATAAACCCGGTATCCGCCACACCCGCTTTGAAGCGGTGGACCGTTCCGGCAAGGCCCTGGCTGACACGGTGATCGACACCAAGGCGGACCTGCAACTTTACGCCGGAGACCTGCCTCTGATCGGTCCTGGCGCGAAAATCTCCGCCACCCTGGGTTCGGACGGCGGGGTTACCCAGTTTCGGTATGCCAATCGCAGCCTGGAAGCCGGAGAATCGGTCCCTGTGATCGACCATGCCCAGGCACGCCGGGCCTGTGAGACACGCCTGCTGGACTCCGATCTGGGCAAGGGCATTGAGAAACTCAATCTGACCACGCAACTGGTCTACTACGCACCCTCCATGGCGTTGACCGGAGTCAAGACCATCCAGCCCCACTATGACTGTGGCGGCACCGCCGTGGTCGATGGCGAAATCGTCAACCTGCTGCACCAGACGATTCCGGCGGTTGACAGCAGCGCCTATGTACCCGCGCTCGATCTGAGCGCGCAACTCGATGGTGAAACCATCGCCGCCCGGGTGAACATCGAAGGCGGTGCACCGCCCTATGCCATCGAATGGAGCGCGGATGCGGTAAAGCCCCTGAACCGGTCCGCAACCGCAGTATCCTTCCCGCTTCAAAGCCGCAAGGGCGAGGCAGAGTCACAGGTCACCGTCAAGGTCACCGATGCCAACGGTATCGAAAAGCTGGCGTCAGTCACAATGGCGCTACCCAAGGTATCCGCGCGCAGTACCGCACCACTCCTCGATTACCTCGGCCAGGCTGTGGCGAAGGTCGTCGACATGCTGGTGCCCACTGTTGAGGCGGTCGGCGGAATCACCGATTACGGCACTGAAAACGCGGTGACCAATCAGTTCGGCGATCTCGAGCAGGGCTTCATCGACCGGATGCAGAGCGCCGGCGTGATCGAGCGGTTCAGCTGGTCCGGAACCCTGGCCTGGGAGCAGGACTTCAAAGCCAGCCAGGACAGCAACTGGATCGACAACATCGACATCACCTTCTACACCGGTCATGGCAACGGCGACCGCTTCACCTTTGAGGACACCAGCCACGACGATGGCGCTCTGGACTACGATGACGCCACCGATGACTGGGGCGACAAGGACCTGGAGTGGCTCGCCCTGCTCTCCTGCCAGGTACTGGAGGATGATTGGGCCGGGATGTCCCGTTTCGATCGCTGGAAACAGGAATTCGACGGCCTGCACCTGCTGATGGGGTTCCATACCAACGCCTACGCCTGGATGAGCTTCTCCGGTGAGTTCGCCGACAACATGCTCAAGAGCAGCCCGATGACCGTGCGCACCGCCTGGTTCGAAGCGGTGGACAGCGACCAGCCTGCCGGGGTGGTCCCGGTGGTGATGGGAGTTCTCGATGTGAACGGCATGTCCAACGTGAACGACCATTTCTGGGGCAAGGGCTCAGTCGGCCCGGACATCCGGGATGGCGATATCACCGGCTACTGGAGCATCAAGGTGTTGTAATCAGATCGGGTCTGCGATCACCCGATCCTCGGCCCGGCTCAGTCTCTGAGCCGGGCTTTTTATTGCGCGATGGTTATCCCTCCGTCATCAAGCTTTCAAAATTGATGCCTAAAATCCGCCGCCACATATTCTCCGGCTGCGGAACAATCCATGACCCTCACTCGACGCGATCTGCTCAAACTCGGCACCTACTCAACCATCCTGGTCTGTTCCAGCGGACTGCACGGCTGCAACAATGACGATTCCAGCGACCATGAATTCAATTACGGTATCGCCAGCGGGGATCCACTGCAGGACAGCGTGATCCTCTGGACCCGGATCACGCCGAACAACGCCGATCGGGTCACTGTAAGTTGGGAGATCGCACGGGATGAATCGTTCAGCGACATCGTCAACCAGGATTACACCGTGGTCGATGCGGAGCGCGACTTCACGGTCAAGGTGGAAGTACAGGGACTCGCCGCCGGGCAGACCTACTACTACCGGTTTCAGTGCGGCTCCAACAATTCCCCCGTCGGCCGCACCCGGACCCTGCCAAGTCAGGATGTGGCACAGGTATCCCTGGCGGTCATCTCCTGTTCCAACTACCCGGCAGGTTATTTCAATGTCTACCGGGAACTGGCAGCGATCGACGACCTGGATGCCATTGTCCACCTGGGCGACTACATCTACGAATACGGGCGCACGGATGACCAGGGAAATCCGGCCTATGCCAGCGAGGATGCCGCATCCCTGGGTCGCCAGGTGGAACCCGCGCATGACCTGCTCACCCTGTCCGACTACCGCACCCGCTATGCCCAGTACCGCAGCGATCCCGACCTCCAGGCGGCACACGCCCGGCATCCGTTTATCGTCGTATGGGATGACCACGAAGTCGCCAACGACAGCTACAGGGACGGTGCGGAAAATCACGACGAAGCCACCCAGGGAGCGTTTTCAGATCGCCGCCAGGCGGCGATTCAGGCCTATTTCGAATGGCTGCCCCTACGCCCCCTCACCCCGGACAGCGCGGGCCGGATCTACCGGCAGTTCCAGTTCGGCAACCTGGTCAATCTGATGATGCTCGATACCCGCCTCATCGGCCGCGACAAACAACTCGACTATGCGGACTATATCAATCCCAGCAGTGGAGATTTCGATGCCGCCGCATTCACTGCGGATGTGGCCAGCCCAGCACGCACCCTGCTGGGTGAAACCCAGCGGAACTGGCTGATCGAATCCATGAACTACTCCACCGCCACCTGGCAGGTACTCGGTCAACAGGTGCTGATGATGCGCATGCTGCTGCCCGCGGTGACCCTGACCCCGGATCCCACCGCGCCGACGGTCAGTCTTGCGGAATACGGTGTGATCGCCACTGCGGCCATCACTTATCAGACATTGGTGGCTCAAGGCCTCGACGGCACCGATCCTGCGGCGCTGATTGCCGCAGGAATGACTGCGGAACAGATCGAGATCATCAACGACCCGCAACGCATGGCCTATCTCGAAAGTCCCTTCATTCCCTACAATCTCGACGCCTGGGATGGTTATGCCTATGACCGGGAGTTTCTCCTGGCGAATGCCAAGGCCGCGCAGAAGAACCTCATCTCCCTGGCCGGGGATACCCACAACGCCTGGGGCGGGCGCCTCACGGATGCCAATGCTGAACCGGTGGGTTTTGAATTCGGCGCCCCATCCGTCTCATCTCCGGGACTGGAGGAATACCTAGGCCTTTCATCCGCCGGAGAAGCCCGGGGGCTCGAACTGGGAATCACGCAACTGGTGACTGACCTGGACTACTGCAACATCAACGAACGCGGCTGGCTGCAGGTCACGCTGACACCGGAGGCGGCCACGGCCAGATGGTATTTCGTCGATACCATAAAACAGCGCAATTACCGCATCGCGTCGGAGTTGGGCAGGACGCTCAGCCTCTCCCCAGGAGCGACCGCCTTCGACTGACACGACACACAGGGTTTCATGATGCCCGCACAGCCGTGCATCACACCCCCGAAACTCGTCGTGTCAAAAAATGAACAATGTTTGACGTTTTTTCGTATCCTACCCGACAAAGCCGCAACACAAGATCTCTAACTATCTGTATTTACTGAATAATTTATAAGGCACTCATTTTGCATGGTTATTGGGTTGTTCCGACCAATTCAGGAGTACCTTCCATGCAAAGCCGAGCCGATACGAACCTGTTGTTGGGCCACATGCCCCTGGTCCGCGGTTACCACAACACCCTGTGCAACCTCGGCGAGTGGTGGCAGAAGGTTTCTCTGATCGGCAAGATCAACAGTCTGCAGATTGCCGCGACCCTGCTCGAAGACATGGAGAACACCCGCAGAAAATTCGAAACCCTGCAGCATCAACTGATCGAGAATCTGGTCGAGGAGAATCTCAACAAGCAGGACCAGGAGCTCAGCGCCCGGGCCCAGGTGGCCATCGATATCCTGATACGCAACCTGTTCGAGCGCACCGCGGATGTGGGGTTCCTCGCCACCGACGATGATCTGAGGGCATTCCTGCGGGACCCCCAGGCAGGTCCTGCCGAAGTCGATCAGATCGTCGCTCGGCTGCGGGAATATACCCTCAAATACAGCGTCTACGATGAGATCATCCTGCTGGACACCGAGGGACGGGTGAAGGCCAACCTGGACCGCCAGGGCAACCCCATCAGCAGATCCCAGGACCGCCTGATCCAGGAGACCCTGAATTCCCGGGAGCCCTTTGTCGAGACCTTTCGTCACTCGGATCTTCAGCCGGGACGCCGCCATTCGTTGATCTACTCAGCGCGCATCACCGAGTCCAACGACGCCCTCTCACCGGTACTGGGCGTGCTGTGCCTGTGCTTCCGCTTCGATGACGAGATGGCGGGCATCTTCGCCAACCTTCGCAAAGGCCGGGAGCTGATCACGATCCTCGATCGACAGGGCCGGGTCATTGCCAGCAGTGACGAGCACCGCCTGCCTCTGGGTCAGCCGCTAACCAGCGCGCGGCATAACCGCACCGATCTGATCAAACACCAGGATGCGGATTTCTTCGCCCGCACCGCGACCACCAAGGGCTACCAGGGCTATACCGGACTCTCCTGGAAAGGGCATGTGATGATGCCTCTCAAGTCCGCTTTCTCAGAGCATGCCGATCAGGGACTGGGTGAACATGAACTGCCGTCTCAATCGGAGCTGTTCTCCCAGGAGTTGCGCAGCATTGCCGCGACCGCCACGCGGGTCACTGATGACCTGATCCTGGTGGTGCTCAACGGACAGATCGTCTCCGCCAAGCGGGACGCCAAGGAGTTCATGCCGGTACTCGATGAAATCCGTCTGATCGGCAGCCGCACCAAGGGGGTGTTCGAGGAGTCCATCGCCAACCTCTATGGCACGGTGATTTCATCCCTGTTGAGCGATGTGCAGTTCCAGGCCTTCCTCGCCGTGGACATCATGGACCGTAATCTCTACGAGCGGGCCAACGACGTACGCTGGTGGGCCCTCACTACCCGCTTTCGGGAGATCCTCGCAAAACGGGAACTGAGCCCCTCCGACCGGGAAACCCTGAGTGCCATCCTGGCCTATTTCAACGATCTTTACACCGTCTACACCAATCTGTTCCTGTTCGACACCCAGGGTGTGATTCAGGCCGTCTCCAACCCCAAGGAGTCGGCCTGGGTGGGTAAACAGCTGCCCAAGGAGAGTCACATCAGCGCGGCCCTCGAAGTCCGGGAATCCCAACGCTATGTGGTCTCCCCGTTCAACCGAACCGACCTCTACGACGGCCGGCATACCTACATCTACCTGACCGCGGTCCGCGATCTGAAAACCGGACAGGGCATTGGCGGCATCGGTATCGTATTCGACTCGGAACCCCAGTTTGCCGCCATGCTGGACGATGCCCTGCCCCGGGATGACAACGGGGAGATCCTTGCGGGTTGTTTCGGGGTGTTCGCGGAACGTTCCGGTCGGGTGATCGCATCGACCCGTGCGGAGCTGCCTGCCGGCAGCCGCCTGGAACTGGACGCCAGTCTGTTCGATCTGGACAAGGGCGCGCGCCAGTCCGCGCTGATCGATTTTCAAGAACACAAGTATGCGGTGGGCGCCGCCATGTCCCAGGGATACCGGGAATACAAAACCACCGGTGACTATGACAACGATGTACTGGCGCTGATCTTTGTACCGGTATAAACCGGACGACTCAGTGGTACTTCTCGGTGGAGTAGTGTCCCGGCTCCTGACGCCGGTGTTTGCGCATGCCTCGCGCTTCCAGAGCCTGTGACACTTCCCGAATCATAGCCATGTTGCCGCATAACATGACGTGGGATTGCTCGGCTGAGAGTGGCACACCCGCCTCAGCCTCGAGGCGGCCATCCTCGAGAGTGGCCAGGACGCGGCCCTGAAGATGACCGGCTACCGATTCCTGGCTGAGAATAGGCAGATAGCGAAAACGCTCCCCATAGCGGGCCTTCAATTCGGCGATTTCCCCGGCATAACAAAGATGCCCCTGCTTGCGCGCGTTATGCACCAGCAGCAGGGTCTGAAATCGTGTCCAGGTCGCTTCGGTACGCAGGATGGAGAGATAGACACCCAGCGCAGTACCGGTTGCAATCATCCACAACTGCTGCGCATCGGGTATCTGTTCCAGGGTGAACAAGCCGTTGGCCTTGGCCGAAACCCAGACCCGGTCACCCGGCTCGAGTGAAGCCAGTCTGGGACTCAGTGGACCGTTCTCCACCTCATTGAAGTGAATCTCGACCAGCTCGTCCTGGGGAGTGTTGACAAAGGAATAAGGCCGCGCGATCCGCTCACCATCGATCTCCAATGCCAGACGGGTGAACTGTCCGGCGGTAAAGGGGTCCACGCCGGCCGCGACCCGCAGGCTGTACAGATTGTCACCCCAGTGACGCTTCTCAACGACCTCGCCTTCCAGCCATTGATCCATGGACTCACCTCCAACGGTTACCTTTCATATCCAGTAGCCTGGATATATAGCACCCGCATCGAGGCATGTCATCGTCTTGATTCACCGAGTTTTATGCTGCATCGCTCGCAAGTCAGTGAAGCAAGTCCAGACGCCCACACGTTGGCAAACCCCGTGAAGGTATCATCCACAAGCGGGAACAGCCCTCAAATGACGGCCATTCCCGCCCAGGGCGTTAAAACAGGTTTCGCAAAACCATGAAGGTCAGGGCTGACAGCAAACCTGCCGCCGGCAGTGTGATCACCCAGGCCATCCCGATGGGTTTCATGAGGTCCCAGTTGGCACTGCGATTGACCATGCCCACCCCCAAAACCGCACCAATCAGGATGTGCGTGCTCGACACCGGCAGCCCCATCAGTGACGCCAGCATGGCCACCGATGCCGCCGCCAGTTCCGCGGAAAACCCGGACCAGGGGTGCATCTTGGTGAGATTATACCCCACGGTCTGAATGACCTCTTTGCCGATAAACCACAAGCCGGCGATCAGCGCGACACCGAAAGTCACCATGGCGATAGTCGGCACCGCGGCACTGGCGTTGACACTGCCGGTGCGGAACACGTCCAGCACAGCGGCAAAGGGACCGATCGCATTGGCAATGTCATTGGAGCCGTGACTGAAGGCGAATCCCGATGCGGTGAAGACCTGCATCCAGCTGAACATGAGAAAGGTGGATTTGTTGAGATCCTCACCCTTGAGCGTCTTGGCGAAGATGAATGTTGCCATCCAGATTGCCGCCCCGACCATGCCCATGATCAGGTAGTTGCGCAAGGTCGTCAGTCCCAGGTCCACATGCTTCAAACCTTTGAACAGCAGCATGGAGGAGATGATCATGCCTCCCAGCGCGGCGATCATCGGCACCCAGTTCTCAAGCGCGCGTGTTGCATGAATCTGGTGCTTGCGTTCTTCGATCTTGTGCAAACCCCGGTAATAATCCGACTCCAGTTCAGCGGGATCGAAATGGGGATCGCGAAAAACGTGGGCATCCCGGGCCATGGCGTTGGTGTAGGCGATCTGCTGGATCTCAGCCAGACGCTCGAAGGCCTTCTTGTGTTCCTGGGTATGTTGTTTCTTCTCCTGCTGGATCGACTTCAACTCCTCTTCAGCCTCTTCGTTGTAGCGCAGGACATGTTTCTTGATCTGGAAGAACAGCAGGTAGGCGACCGCACCGCCCAGCAGCGGCGACAACACCCAGGAAAAGGCGATTTCACCGATTTTGTCCCATTTCACCAACGCCAGACCGGTGTCTGTACCGCCGATCAGGAAGCCCAGGGTCAGGGAGCTGCCGACGATACCGCCAATGATGGAATGGGTGGTGGAGACCGGCCAGCCTTTGCGGGTTGCGATCAGCAACCAGATCGCAGCCGCGAGCAGCGCCGACATCATGATGTAGGCGAACTGCATCGGCTCCACGGTGATGCCGGACAGGTCGACAATGCCCTTGCGGATGGTTTTGGTGACCTCTCCGCCGGCAATTACCGCCCCGCTGACCTCAAAAATCGCGGCAACGGCCAGTGCCTGTTTGATGGTCAGGGTACCTGCGCCAACACTGGTGCCGAACGAGTTGGCGACATCGTTTCCGCCGATGTTGAACGCCATGAAGACCCCAAACAGGGTTGCCAGAACAAGCAGCAGGCTATGGTTTCCCTGGGTGTAACCCATGGCCCAAAACAGAAAATAGACACTCATGCCAATCAAAAGAGTGGCGAACAACAGACTGGTTTTGGAGATTCCGAAACGCTCTGGCAATGTTGCGGTGGAGGTTGTCATGAAAACCTCGGGACAGCTTTTGCAGGAGGCTGAATTATCATGACGATGAATGATCTTTCGATGACCATTCTGTAAATCTATTGTTGCAATGAGATATTGCGATTGCGGATTTGAATGGTGTTTAGCTTTATCGGGCTGTCGATCTTATCCGGAAAACCCAGTGAAGGCCAAACCATCCAAAGGGCATGCTCACCAGCCTCCGGGACTCGAAGAACGGACGATCCGTCAGGGATCAAACCGGAGCGCGGTTTACATCAGTCGCTTCTCATAGCCAAAGATAGATTTCAGTGATCGGCCCAGGCGGCTGAACGGATCGCGCTTATCGATCACGGACAGTTCCTGCTCCAGATGGGAGACATAAGCCATATCAGTCTGTTTGATATGCTGCACCAGCCAGTTGGCCAGGACATCATGCAGCTCACGGGCCACATTCTCCCCGTCCAGATAGCGTTGCTGGTAGGATTCCAGCCGCCTGACGAACAGATCATGGATTGCCTTGTGGGGCTTGAGATAGGGATAGCCAGCCTGCTGCATGAGTTGCTCTTCATATCGCAAATGAAAAATGCTGTAGTCAGAGAGCTTTTCCAGCACCAAACCCACGATCGTTTCATCCCCCTGACCGATGGCGGCTTCGAGTTCGTTGATGTAGTCGACGATGGCGCTGTGCTGTTCGTCGATGGTTTCGATACCGGTGCACAGATCCCGGGTCATTCGCAAAGGCATTCCCTGTTATTAACCCGGCAATAAAATACATCTGCTACGCGGCATAAGAAATCTTCTCGTGATTGAAGTATTTTGCAACTCGCTTTGGTTTCT
>JBEVVH010000139.1:0-9547 GCA_040507245.1 Candidatus Thiodiazotropha sp. | reverse complement strand
CCTCAAGCACTTCGCGTGGTAATTTTCTTGCATCGATTTTCTCTTCCATGGAAGAGGAGTATATCAGATATACTTAGTCGCCAGGTTAATACCTCTACAAGAGGGGTTTTTCCGCTGGGAGTTATCGTGCGATTTGCCTTGGTTGGTTTGGCTCGGGTGGGATTAGACTTTCTTCTTTGAAAAGGAAACCAAATGTGAGCACACAATGCTCTGGTGTTCCTGTATCGGCGTGTTCTGGATCAAACACTTCAGGAGAAGCACGAAGTGGTAGGTGCGAGAAAACCTCAGCGTGATCCAGCGGTTCTGAGTAGTGAGGAGGTTGCATGGGTACTGGCCCGATTGCAGGGCCAGTATTCACTCATGCCTGTATTTGGTACGGCGCGGGATTGTGGTGGGTTTTCACATGAAAGATCATCCTTGATCTGCTTTTCTGCCACGCAAATGCCACGAGAAAGTGCCATTGACCTCAGTGGTAGAGCAGCTCCGCCCAGCGACCCTGTTCGATCAGGAGCTGGCGTTGCTGTTTCCACGCCTCGGCGGATCCGAAGGCCTGTTCCATGACCTTGTTGAAGGCCTCCGAGGCTTTCTCGAGTCCGCCGACGAAGACATGGGTTTTTGAGTCGAGGATCATCTCCCGGCACTCATCCGCGTGTGCGGCGAGACTCTCCTCAAGGCCTTTTTCCACCGAGGTGAGAGGACGGTCGGTCAGGGCGCTGAAGGCCTGGAAGGTCTGGTCGTCGTAGTACTGGCCCAGGTCCATCTGCTGATCGTTCAGGTAGAGCAGGTTCATGCCGCCATTGTCGCCGTAATAGAGACGCACCTTGCCCTGCCAGCCGCCGAACTGATCGTAGATCTGGCGAACGAAGGCCCGGAACGGGGCCACACCGGTACCGGTGCCGATCATCAGCAGCGGGCTGGATTTGTCGGTGGGGATCTTGAACGGACTGCGGAACGGGCCTGTGATCTTGATGGTGTCACCGTTCTTGGCGTTGCACAGATAGTTTGAGGCCACCCCCGGATAGCGCTCGCCGGAGACCTCGTCGATGTAGAAGCAGCGACGCACCAGGATTTCCAGTTCGACGTTCTCCGGATTGCCGGTCTGCACCGGGTTGGCAATGGAGTAGCGGCGGTGATGAAACTCG
Source organism: Candidatus Thiodiazotropha sp. (assembly GCA_040507245.1). GTDB lineage: Bacteria > Pseudomonadota > Gammaproteobacteria > Chromatiales > Chromatiaceae > Thiodiazotropha. The sequence goes on along the minus strand of JBEVVH010000139.1, from coordinate 8,405 downwards.
TTGCCAAATTCATGGGGACCGGGGACCAGTACCCCGATGGATTGTCCCGTTGCGTAGCGAAACGCGGGATCGTCGATCTGCAATACGATTTGCCGCACTTCATCGGTGTTTTCCGGGGTGATCCGGACCGAGGATTTGATGACCGCGTTGCAGGTGTTTTCGAGCAGGTATTCGTCAGTGACGTCGGACATGATGCAATTTACCTTAAGAACAAAGACTCAATAGGCGGCACCTTAACCCCTCGTGTGTCCGCCTTCAAGCGGTGCGGGAGATTCTTTTCGAACCAGGTTCGACCGATGCTTGAAATTCTTTGCTGATGACTTGCCGGGTGCCTGTTTCGACAGGTATAACCCCTTGCCAAGAATGAAGAAATAACCGATAAACCCGAGTATGCAACAGGATCAGACAGAGGGCTCAGACATCCCGAACCAGGATCGCCCGCCCCGGATTATCGCGGTCACAGTCACCTACAACGTGGATCCGCCCTTCAAAACCGCGCTGGAGAGTGTTCTCGATCAGGTGGAGCGGGTGGTGATCGTCGACAACAGCACCCAAGTCTCTTCCCGGGAATGGCTGCAATCGTTGACGGAGACCCTGGGCGGACGGGTGCAGCTGCTCCTCAACGAGGGCAATCTGGGTCTGGCGAAGGCGCAGGACATCGGTATCGTAAAGGCCTTGGAACAGGGCGCCGAGTGGGTCCTGCTGATGGATGACGACAGTCTCGCGGAATCCGGCATGGTGAGGCATCTTCATGACGCGCTTTCACGGCATGATCTTCACCCGGCCACCCGCATCCTGGTGCCCCGATACCAGGAACAGGCGGTGGTCCGGGAGGCCCGTTATGTCACCTCGCCAGGGGGGCGTTTCAGCACACCCCGCTTCGCCATCGAGGATTTTCACCACCAGCCGGTGATCGAAAACCTGTTCATCGCCATCAGCTCCGGCAGCCTGGTCCGCGCCGACCTGTTCCATGAGTTGGGATTGATCCGGGAGGCCTTCGACATCGACTACCTGGATGTGGATTTCTGCCTGCGCACCCTGCGTAAGGGGTATCGCATTGCCGCGGTTGGGGACGCGGTGCTGCGCCATCATCTCGGCGCACAGACCGAACACCGCTTCCTCGGTCGTCGCTTCTGGGCCTGGAACCATCCGCCACGCCGGCGTTTCACCATCTACCGCAATCGCACCCGGATCTGGCGGGAGTACCTGTTTCGCCTGCCGGGATTCGTGCTCTACGACCTGCTGGCCACCGCCCAGGACCTGTTTCGCATCCTTATGTTCGAACAGGATCGCGGGGCCAAGCTGTGGGCCGTATTGAAAGGCATGGGCTCGGGACTGTTCGGATCGCTTCCCCAGGCCCCCGGGCTTCCGCTTCAGGGTGAATCCAGGGGCTCCACCCGGTAGTAGCCCTCACCCCGGTCCGGCAGGTCGAATCCGGTCTGATGGGGCAGCACTTCGAAACGGTTGAGTTCCTGAAACGGGCCGATGGGATTGACGGAATGACTGATCCGGTAGCGTCCGGGCCACAGGTTGCGGGTGGTCAGACGCTGGCCGGTTGGGGTGCTCGTGAGGCTTGCGCCGTCGAAGGGCGCGGCCAGGGGTTCGCCGATGAAGATTCCTTCACCGGGTTGCTGCACGCTGCGCCAGTAGGATTCGATCAGGGTGGCGCCGCGTCCGTAACTCTCCATCAACAGCCGGGGAGCGGGGAACTTGCCCAAGTGGTTGCAGGGCTCGATCACGGTGCCGTAACTACCGGTGGCTCCCGCTTCCAGCCAGCGCAGGGCACTCATCTGCTGGGTGCCGTTGAGCACACCCCCCGCCGAAGTCAGGTGGTCGGCGATGGCCCCGGGACGGAAGCCCAGGCTCTCCAGTCCCTCCACCCGGGTCAGACCGGTGAAGTAGAACAGCACATCATCCCGGTCTGTTAGGGTATCGGCCCTGATGACCTGAGTGTCGATCCAGCCCGCCATCAGACGTCGCACCAAGGCATAGTCCTTGGCCCGCACATTCCGCTGCTTGTCATGGGTGCTCAGCAGATAGGCGGTACCCGGGGGGCGCGTGCCATCGGCGGCCACACCCCGGTCGATCAGGGCCTTGGCCTGCTCGAAGGTATCGGCGGCGATGACCATGCTGGGTCGGACTTTGAAATCCTTCCATGGGGTGGTGCCTGTGTAGCCGTAATAGGGGCTATGGCGGGTTGTGGCGCAGCGCTGCTCGGAACACCAGCCAGGATCGAAACCGAAGCTCACTGCAGAAGTGATGGACATGCAGTCCACCCGGAAAGGATGGGTCCAGGTCAGGGCATAGGCCTGAACCCGTTGCGGAGTCTGATCGAGAATCTGCTCGCGCAATGGGGTGAACGCATCCGCGCTCATGCGGCCCTGATCAGGGGGGAAGTTCAGGTGGATCAGGTTCTTTTCCGGCAGCTGCCGGGCCTCCCGGTAGTACGCGCCAATCCGTACACTCAGCGGGTCGCTGTCATTGACCACCACGGCCAGTTGCGCGGGATCGAGACGGTAATCGGGCATCAACAGAACCCGGGATCCCCCGGCCGCCAGCGGTGGAGAAAAAATCCAAAGACCGAGCAGCAGGGCGAGGAACACGCCGGTTTCTCCCCTCGATCCCTCAATCACCAGACGTCTCCCTGGGTTTGGCGGGGTAGAGAGGGACGGGCTCCGTGCTGTAGACAAGCGGCTGACCGGGTTTCAGTGGGATACGCAAGGGTGAGGTTGTGGCGGGCCACTGCCCCTTGGTCACATTGCGGGTCTGTTCACCGGAAAAGGCCAGGTAGCTATAGCTGTCGTAGTGGGGCAGCTTGCGGCCGAGCAGCGCCAGATTGGATGCGGAGAAGCCGCCGACCCAGGCCTGCATCGGACCGTTATTTCCGGTGCGCCGGGTCAGTGCAAAGCTGTTGTCCTCACGGGGATAGGCTGTCCCGTCCAGGATCAGGGCAGGGTCCTGATCGGTCACCGGGTAGCCGTTCAGACCGGTCATGAAGGTTTCTCGAAATCGGTTCTCCCAGCCCAGGATCCACACCGGACGGTCCTCCGGCAGTTCGCTGATCGCGTCATCCTCCAGGATCTCCGCCTGCGCATAACCCTCGGCCCAGTTACGGGCTAATGCCAGGTAGGCGTCGTGCAGAGGCCTGGGGGGCTGGTTGGGAATCACGAACAGGACCTTGCGGGCGCCGAACAGCCCGCTCAGGGTGGGGGGTGTCTCCTGCGTGTAGAGGGTGCGAAACAGGTCGTACCAGGGATCCACATCGAGCTGCCGGGGTTGGGCGGGAAGCATCAGGCGGTAGGCCTGTTCCCGGCCGGTGAGAAATACCCGGTGGAGTTCGGCAGGTCGGTCGTCGTAGTGGACCAGCAGCGGTACCTGCAGGGGAAAAGGGGCCGAATCCTGGGTCTGATGTAGACTCAATGTCATGACATACCCGCTCTCCAGGGGTTGTACCTTCAGGTTTTCGACTGCCAGGGTTGGGGCGCCCTCCCGCTGGACCCAGGCGTCGAAAAATTCTGCCAGGGAGGTATCGCTCACCGACTCGAAGGCCTCGCGCCATTGTGCGTATCCCGCCGTCTTGAAGCGGTTGTCACGATAGAAGCGCCGCAGTCCCTCGGTGAACGCCGGGTCGCCGAGGGAACGGCGCAGCATGTGAAAGAACATCAGCGCCTTGCCGTAGCCCACTGCCTGGCTGGCGCTGCCGTGGCGGCCACGGAACTGGCTGAGGGGGAAGTCGTTGTCCTGGTGGATGAAGTCCTGATAACGCTGCAGCACCCGGCGACGATGCTCGGCGCCCCGGCCCTGCTGTTCATCGAGCAGGTGGTCGGCCAGATAGCTGGTCAGGCCCTCGGCCCAGTTGCCGCTCGGATAGTCGATGTAGACGCTGTTGCCCCACCAGTTATGCAGGATCTCGTGGGGATAGGAGGTGCGCAGGATGAACGGCAGGCGCACCACCCGGGAACCCAGCAGGGTGAAGGAGGGCATGCCGAAGCCGGTCTCCCAGAAGTTCTCCACCATGGCGAATTTGGCATAGGGGTAGGGACCGATCAGCTGCTCGTACAGCGCCAGGTAGTCTCGGGTGGCGTCCAGGTAGCGCTGCGCCAGTTGCGGGTCGTCCTGACGCAGGAAGACCTGGGTCTCGTGGGAACCGGCAGTCTGATGGTAGAAGTGGTAGGGGGCGCCCACCAGATAGATATCGTCCTGGGGGCTGGACTCCCGCCAGTGGACGCTGACCGAGTCGCTCCGGGTTTCGATCTTCGGTCCCTCGCCCTGACTCACCGCCAGCCAGCCTTCGGGGAGGGTGGCGCGGAGGCTGAAAGTCTGCAGGGTATCGGGGAAACGGGGGTACCAGGCCACCCCGGCATCCAGATATATACCCTCTTCCGAGAGCGTGCCCGCCAATTGCTCCTGCTGCCGCCCGGGGCTCTCCTGATAGCTCGTGCGGGGATGTTCGATCTTCCCTGCATACCTCAGGGTGACTTGCCCGGTCTTCTCTGGCATCCTCAGCTGGTAGGCCACCACAGGTATCGGGCCTTTAGAGCGCCCCTCCACCAGGATACTCACGCCTTCGGTGAGACTCTCGGGCTGCAGGCCATCGTGCAGCCAGAAGCGGTTTTGATCCGGGCTAGTGAGACGGATCCGGTCGGTGACCTGGAGGCGGTGATTCAATGGATCCAGCTCAACCTGAAGGTCGTGATGCACGGCTTCCGCGGCGAAGGCCGGATGAGTCACGATCAGGCAGGCGCTCAGCAACCCAATCCCCACGCGGAAGCGGGATGAACGATTCCCTGTAGCGCCAATCAAACTCACAAACCTGATAATATTGGCTCGCATCATTCCCAATCTGATTAATGACATCATGCTGTTAAGTACCCGGCTTACCGATCACCCCCGCGTGAACAGACGCTTCATGAACTGGCTCGCCCTGTTGCTGTCCTGCGTCATGATGACAGAAGCCCGGGCCGGGGAACAATCGCCCCAGGCGGTCGTCGATCTGTCGCAGCTGATGGATCTGTCGGCACTGGTCGATTCGGTGGCGGATCGGCGGGTGGTGTTCGTGGGGGAATCCCACGATCAGTATCCGCATCATCTCAACCAGCTGGCCATCATCAAAGGCATGCACGACAAACACTTCGACATGGCGATCGGCCTGGAGTTCTTCGCCCAACCTTACCAGTCGGTGCTGGATGCCTATGTCAGCGGGGAGATCGATGAGGCGCAGATGCTGCGCGACACTCAATACTTCGAACGCTGGCGCTTCGACTTCCGGCTCTATCGGCCGATCCTCAGATATGCCAGGGAGCACGGGATTCCCCTGATCGCGCTGAATCTGGAGAGCGAGATCACCGAAAAGGTGGGGCGTGGGGGACTCGATGCCCTGGATGAGGAGCAACGGGCGCGCGTACCCGCCGAGATCGACCGGGACAACCCAACCTATCGCGACCGGCTCAAGACCATATTCGACAGCCACCCTCATGGGGAAGGACGGTCGTTCGAGAATTTTCTCGATGTGCAACTGCTGTGGGACGAGGGTATGGCCGAGCGGGCCGCCCGCTGGCTGAATGAACATCCCGGCAGTCCGATGGTCGTCCTCGCCGGCATCGGTCATCTGATGTACGGCGACGGGATTCCCAAACGGCTGTTTCGTCGGGTGCCGGATCCCCAGGCGATCGTGCTGAACGTTAACAGTCCCCAGGAACTCGATCCCGCCCTGGGGGATTTTGTGATTCTGGCGAACGGCCCGGGACTGCCCCCCGCTGGCAAGCTCGGGATTCTGCTCAACACCCAGGACAATCCTCTCTCGATCAACGGATTCGTCGAGGGCAGCGGTGCCGCGGCGGCCGGTCTGAAGGAGAAGGATCGGATCCTGGCGCTGGATGAGCGGCCGATCGAGCACTACTCGGATCTGCGGGTCGTCCTGATGGACAAGGGTGTGGGTGACAAGGTTCTGGTCAAGTTCGAACGGGACCGGATGTTCATTGGCGCCACCATCGAGACGGTAGAGGTCACGCTGAAGTGAAGACCCGGATCTGAACCCATGGCGCGACGAACGGAACTGCTGGCCCCCGCCGGAACCCTGAAAAACGCCCGCTACGCCTTCGCCTACGGGGCGGATGCGGTGTATGCGGGTCTGCCTCGTTACAGCCTGCGGGTGCGTAACAACGATTTCCTCGAGGACAACCTGGCGATCGGCATCGCCGAGGCCCACGCCCTGCAGCGCCAGTTCTACCTGGCCTGTAACGTGATGCCCCACAATGCCAAGCTGAAGACCTTCATTCGCGATCTGGAGCCGATCATCGCGATGGGTCCGGACGCACTGATCATGTCCGATCCCGGGTTGATTCTGATGGTGCGCGAACGCTGGCCGGAGATGCCGATTCACCTCTCGGTGCAGGCGAACACGGTCAACGCCGAGGCGGTGCGCTTCTGGCAGCAGCAGGGACTCACTCGGGTGATTCTCTCCCGGGAACTCTCCCTGGACGAGGTGAGCGAGATCCGCCAAAGCTGTCCCGACATGGAGCTCGAGGTGTTCATCCACGGCGCCCTGTGCATCGCCTATTCCGGACGCTGCCTGCTGTCCGGCTATTTCAACCACCGGGACGCCAACCAGGGAACCTGCACCAACAGCTGCCGCTGGGACTACAAGCTGTCTCAGCCGGTGGCCGCACCGGAGCCGCAGATCGGGCCCGCCGGGGTGCCGCGTCATGCCGAAGCGGAGCAGGTCTACTACATCGAGGAAGGGGGGCGACCCGGTGAGCAGATGCCGATCTTCGAGGACGAACACGGTACCTACATCATGAATTCCAAGGATCTCCGCGCGGTCGAGCATGTGGCCCGGCTGGTGGAGATCGGCGTCGACTGCCTGAAGATCGAGGGACGCACCAAGTCCCACTACTACACCGCGCGCACCACCCAGGTATACCGGCAGGCGATCGACGATGCGCTGGCCGGGCGTCCCTTCCGCGCGGACCTCATGGCCGACCTGGAGAGTCTCGCAAACCGGGGCTACACGGACGGCTTCTACCAGCGCCACGAGTCCCAGGAGCTGCAGAACTACCGCTTCGGCAGTTCCCAGACCGAACGTCAGCAGTTCGTCGCCGAGGTCACCGGCATCGATGAAGCCACCGGACTGGTGGACTTGGACGTGAAAAACAAACTGCGTCTCGGCGATCGCCTGGAACTGATGACCCCGCAAGGCAACCAGGACTTCATCCTGCAGACCCTGCAGGACCGCAACGGCAATACCATGCAGGAGGCGCCGGGCGGGGGCTACCAGGTTCGAGTGGCCCTGCCGTCCGGGGAACGCCTCGAGCACGCCCTGTTGTGCCGATACCTGGAGGCCTCATGACCCTGGGCCTGCGGATCTGCGTCAACACCCTGCAGGGGGCCACCCAGGGGATGCCGGCAATCCTCCGGCTGATGGACGAATACCAGCTGCGGGGGAGCTTCTTCTTTGCCACCGGACCGGACAAGAGCGGCCGCCTGGTGGATACCATCCGTCAGCCCTGGTACCCCCGCCTGAATCCCGCCTCCCGGCTCTACGGAATCGCCCTGTTTCCGCCCCGGATCTCGGAGCGCGCGGCGGAGATCATGCGCTCGGTGGCCGCCGCCGGGCACGAGGCGGGCATCCTCTGCCACGACCGCTCCTACTGGCTCAACCAGCTGGCCCACGCCCCTGCGGAGCGTACCCGGCAGGAGCTGGAGCGGGCGATCCACGACTTCGAACGGGTGTTTGGCGAACCCCCCCGCAGCATGGCCGCGGCGGGCTGGCAGACCAATCCCCACCTGCTGCAACTGCAGCAGGAGTACGGCTTCGACTACGCCAGTGACGTACGGGGCAGGAGTGCTTTCTACCCGGAACTCCAGGGGGTGAGTTCGACCTGTCCCCAGCTACCCACCACCCTGCCCACCCTCTCCGAGTTGCTGGAGCAGGGCGGGGAGATCACCCTGGACAACGTACACGAGTACCTCTACGCCGAAAGCCAGCACATCCTGCCCCAGGGGCATGTGTTCTCCTGCGACGCCGAGACCGAGGGTCTGGCCCGGTTGGGGATACTTGAGAAACTGCTGGTGATGTGGAAGGGACGCGAAGGGGGCGTGCTGCCGTTGCGGGATCTCATCGACGAGGACCTTCGACCGCATCTGAAACAACATCACCTGGGCTGGGCGCCGGAGGCCAGTGGGCGTTATTACTATGCGACCCAGAGTTTAGTTGTTTGATCAGAAGATCAGTTTGATTGCTTAAATACCGATCCGGTTTGACACTATTGAAAAAAAGGATTTTTTATCATGCTCTATCCACGTTTAATTGCTGTACTATTAACCTGGCGACTAAGTATATCTGATATACTCCTCTTCCATGGAAGAGAAAATCGATGCAAGAAAATTACCACGCGAAGTGCTTG
>JBEVVH010000138.1:0-9621 GCA_040507245.1 Candidatus Thiodiazotropha sp. | reverse complement strand
CCGGGGCACTAATAGGCTGTCAAAGATCGAATCGATTTTGGTGGACTTGGATGTCCCAAAATCTTTCATGAGATCGAAGACTCGCTTGCAATGAAAATCGCCCGGATGTCCTGTTCCGCATGGCTCCACTGTAACTGAGTCGTCGCCTGATCGATAACCTGACCACAATATTCGTTGCCCCCGTTGGTGGTGAGTGAAAACAGGGCCTCCGAGACCCGGTCCAGGTCCCCGGTCAGGTCGGTGACCTTGCGGATGTAACCGCTCTCACCGCTGAGCCGGTCATTGCCGTATTCGAAGACTGCCACTTCCAGACGGGCGGAGCGGCCGTTCCTGCGTGCTTTGGAGAACTCGTCGACCACCCGCCACAATTGGTTGCGGGCCTGGTCGATCAGTCCGTCCATGCTGTTGCTGGTGTCGAGCAGAATAGCGAGCTGAATGCGTGGCTGAGTCAGTGGATTTTGAGCTTGTCCGGCGACTATGGGCTGTGTGGCTGGATTGGCGGCATGCACCAGGATCGGTGCCGAGAGGACCGCGCACAGGCTCAAAGCCAGAATCGTGACGCGGGATGGTCTAACGGAATGAGTGAGTTTGGATTTCATGTTCAGGCTCCCTGTGGTTGTTCTGCCACTCAATGGTAGGAAGCCCCGTGTCGGCGGATAAGACGACGTCTTGTAAAAAGTGATTGCTCCGGTTTACAGAAAATTTACAGGAACCGTCATTCCCACGCGGCTGCGCGGGAATGACGGACGGCTCCAGGGTTAACGCTCAGGTCTCAATGATGAGAGCCGACCCGGATCACCAGCTTTGCCACCGGCCCCTGCCAGGTATGCACCCGGGCGTCGAGGTCGCTGTCACCCCCGATCGGGTCCCGGTCGCCGATGTTCCCCCGGTGCAGGGGCACAGTCGGATTGTAGTCCGGGCCGACACTGGCGACTCCGCCACTGCCCGCGTTCATCCCCGGGTCGGCGGGTATGCCGGGGGTGTTGGGTGCGCCGCCCCCGGTGATGATCTCGTCATTCGCTTCAGTGCCGGCATCGTAGCCGTGCAGGTAGTAGGTGTAGGTGCCACGACGTTGCGGGACCTCGATGCCGTCCGCACCGACGAAGCCGTCATTGGTGGGCAGCAGCATGCCGACGATGGAGAGGGTGCGTTCGCCGCGCCGGGTGCGATCGAATACCGCCTCTGTCGTGGCCCCGGGCGCCAGCAGGCCGGATGCGGGGTTCTCCACATAGCTGTGACCAGAGATCTGCAGATCGCTGATCAGTCCGCTCAGGTCACCGCCTTCGGCCATTGCCTGCAGATGCCCGGAAGCGGCCATGCCGGGTTCGAACAGGTGGGTGTCCGAATCATGCATCGCCACCAGTAGTGGGGTGAAGTAGATGGCATTGGTCAGATTGATGACCTCCACCCGGATGTCCCGCTCTCCGGCAAATCCGGGAGGTGCGTAGAGCAGGCCGGCGCTGATCAACAGGTTGGCAATGGGGTGTTTCATGTCGATTCCTCCTTTTGTTGTAGGTGGAATCAGTGTGGTCCCGGGGTTTCCCGCGCACATCACGGAATGTTCACAATTGCATCACGGCTTGCGTCGGAATGTGGAGGGATAGATGGCGGTCGCCATCCATGCGGGTGTCTCTGGCGTGGCGTTCTGCTGCAGCAGGTAGCTGGTGGACAGGGTTTCCACGCCGGCTTGCAGGCTCATCAAGCCGGTAAATCCCGAAACCCAATGCCAGGAGGGATCTTCCTGGCCCTCAAGGCTTCGCCAGGTGACGGAAAAGGCCACGGCGAGGTTGTTACCCAGCGGTTGCGGATCGGCGACTCCGACCACAGGATAACGTCCGGTTGCGCCGGTATGGGATGTATAGCTTCCCTGAAAGGTGCCATCGGGTGCGAGCGGCCCGATGTGCAGGGTGGAGCCGAACTCATTCTCCCAGATTCCGCTGACACTTAATTTCGGATGCACGGGGGTTGCCAGACTCACGCTTCGCGAACCGGCCGTTGCGGATACGAAGTCGAAAACACTGTAGACCGTATCGAGAAACACCGATCCCACCACGAGCAGTTCGTCCGGCAAGCCGGGCAGAACGTGTACCCCCAGTTCCCAGTCATCCGTTCCGACAGGTAGAAAGTAGTCTTGAGGAGACAGGCTATAGCACTGTCCGCCCAGTGTCAGAATGATATCGGGATATGCGCTCAGTTGCTGGGGGTCGGAGACTCTGTCCGGTAGGCGCCCGTGATCGGTTATGGCATCAAGCATCCGTTTGATGATGGACGCGCCGCCCTTGAAACGGGATGAACCGGTGTCGAGGACCAGCGAGGACTGTGAGGTTACTGTTTGACCGGCAATGGTTATGCTCTCGAGCGCGACGTTCCAGAGGTAGTCGAGTTCTCCCGTCAGAGGGACGACAGGCAGAATGTTGACACTGGCGGGGTCGAAGCGTCGAGGATCCACGGCGCCCAGGAGGCATGCACCCTCACCGCGCAGGGGGTCAAAGTAGAAGGCGGCGATTGCCTGCTCGATGTATCCCTGTTGCTGCAGCATCCCGAGCAACGCCGTGGGTTGTTCGCAGGGAATGGCTGGAATCGCAATTCCGCCATCGCAGGCAAGTCCGGCGAATTGATCTCCGTCGTAGCAGACACTGAGGTAGAGACTGAGGCGATCGCTCAGGGTGGTGCGGTTGGCGTCCTCGCAGGTTATGTAATCGAGTTGACAGATATCCTGTCCAAGCTCCACGCCCATGTTGCCCCAAGGGCCGAAGTCGACCGTCGTCGGGGGCTCATCGCCCGCGTGGAAACTGCTCGATCGGTCGGGGTCGAAACTCTGATGTTGACGACAGGCGGGTGTCGAGCAGCTGCTGGCCGTGATCCAGGTATTGAGCGTACCCGTGTTGAGCATAAAGTGCCGAGTCTGAGGCGGTGTGCCCAAACCGATCGGAGCGGCCCAGGGTGTGGCGCCATTGTTGGTGATCCGGCCTCGAGTCAATTGCAGCCGGACATGAGGTATGGTCATGCAGTCTCGGTTCGTCCAACCGATGGGTGTCAATGGGTTGTCATTCATCGTCGCTTCGGTCATGGATGGTCCCTCCCAGTAACAGGTTGAAGCCGCGAAAATCATCGGCTGGGCGACTGTTCAAGCGGCCAGGTAAACCCGGTTTCGTCCGTTCTGCTTGGCGCGGTACATGGCATGGTCAGCAGCCCGGAGCAGGGCATCGGTGTTTGTGCCATGGGTCGGATAGGCCGCCACTCCTACGCTGATCGTGATGCTGACCTCGAGCCCGTCCTCTATGACGAACGCGTTCTGTTCCACCAGGCTTCTGAGTCGCTCGGCCATTTCCAGGGCATTGGTTTCATCCATTTCCGGCAGGATAATGGCCAACTCCTCGCCGCCGTATCGCGCTGCGTAATCCACCGTTCTGATACCGGATACGAGTAATTGGCCGAGTCTTCGCAGTACTTTGTCGCCGGCCTGATGTCCGAACATGTCGTTGACCGATTTGAAGTGGTCCACGTCAATCCATAGTAGCGCTAGAGGGCGCTTGTACCGATGGGCGCGTTTCAACTCTTCGCGAAACTGCATTTCCATCTCGCGTCGGTTGTAAAGATCCGTGAGTGCATCCCGTGAAGCGAGCAACGCCAGTTCCTGTTCCATCGCCTTGCGCTCGCTGATATCTATGACAATGCCCTCGAGATACTGCTGACCGTCGACGAATACCTCCTGGCCTTGCTCCCAGACCCAGGCTACAGAGCCGTCCTTGCGGTAGATGCGGTATTCGGCGGCAAAAGGACGTTTTTCATGTAGAGCCTGTTTGATCTCAGCCGTCAGGCCTGGTACATCGTCTTCGAATACGATTGAGGCGTAGGCGATTTCACGGTTGTCCAGCAGTGCTTCGGGGCTGTAACCGATCAGTTGGCAGCAGCCGTTGGAGACAAACTTCATGGTCCAGTAATCGTCGTTTATGCAGCGGTAGGCCATGCCCGGTAAATTGGACATGAGGGTTGTCAGTTGGCGTTCCCGCTCCACCAGAGCGTGTTCTGCAAGCTTGTAGGCGGTGATGTCGCGCCCAATGGCGATTGAGCCAACAATGCGTCCCTTTTCGTCGAAAAAACGACGGGAGTGCCAGGCGATGGTTTTGGTTTGTCCCTGTTTGGTCAGAATCCGGGTTTCATACTCCTCGACTTCCTTTCCTTGATTCAGTATTTCGGCGACTTCGGCAGTGATTTTGGCCCGGTATTCGGGGTCTGGATAGATCCACTCCCAAATACGAGTATTTCCCATGACTTCATCCCGAGAATAGCCGCTCATCCGCTCAGCCGCCTTGTTCCAGGCGGTGACCCGCGCGGAGGTGTCGAGGGCGTTGATCCAGACGCTGGCGTTATCGATGACGCTTTCCCGAAACTGGCTGAGCAGGCTCAGTTCGGCCCGTTGGGCTTCGAACCGCTTGACTTGCCGGGCGTGGATCAGCATATGGTGCAGGGTGATCCACAGAAGCGCCAGGCTCGTTATCGCGACGAACCCCCACCCCTTGAATGTCTGGTAACGGCTGATTTCCTCGGGATTGACCAGCCAGCGTTCGAGCAGTGAGTCTGACAGGGTGATCCAGAGTCCCGCCGCGACGAAATACACGAGCGTAATCTGTGCGGCTTTGCGAAAGGGCGAGACGTGTTGATCGGCCATGACGTCTCAGAATCCCTGTATAAGCTCCGCTCCAGGATAACGATTCACAGATCTTGCCGCGACCTGGAGCAGGTGGCTGTTAAGCTTTTGCGGTAGTCCACGTTCATCGGAAGGGAAACGGCTGAGGGTATTTTGCATTTCGACAGTTTGTTCCTAGGTGTCGACGGGGACAATTCCCCGCTCCACGTTATCCATACGAGATCGCTGCTCGAAGTCAAGTTTAGCACCAATCTTCGAGCTGGGGAGCTCACTCGTAACACTTTGATTCCGATGGTTTAGAACGAATTTCCTTGGGATTGCCTCAGCCCTGAGAATTTCAGATGTCCTGTGCCGCAGGCTCTGTTAGAATCGGCGGTTCTCTGGACAACACCCCTTTAAGTATATGGCGCTCAACACCACTGAAGAAATTATTGCGGACCTGAAACAGGGCAAAATGGTCGTCATCATGGACGACGAAGATCGGGAAAACGAGGGCGATCTGATCATGGCCGCCGAATGCGTCACCCCCGATGCCATCAATTTCATGGCCCGTTTCGGACGTGGTCTGATCTGCCTGACCCTGACCAAGGACCGCTGCAGTCAACTGCGCCTGCCTCTCATGGTCACCACGGATGACGAGTTGGCCGCGACCAACTTCACCGTTTCCATTGAGGCTGCGGAAGGGGTGACCACCGGTATTTCCGCTGCAGACCGGGCCACCACCGTGCTGGCCGCAGTGAAACCCGATGCCAAACCCCAGGATCTGGTGCAGCCCGGACACATCTTTCCGCTCATGGCTCAGCCCGGCGGAGTGCTGGTGCGTGCGGGGCATACTGAAGCGGGCTGCGATCTGGCCCGCCTGGCAGGGCTTTCGCCAACATCGGTGATCGTCGAGATCCTCAACGAGGACGGCACCATGGCGCGCCGCCCGGACCTGGAGGTGTTCGCCGAAAAGCACGATCTGAAGATCGGCACGATCGCGGACCTGATCCAGTACCGGATCCAGAACGAAACCACCATCGAGCGGGTCAGCGAGTGCCACTTCCCCACCGAGTTCGGCGAATTCCGCCTGGTGGCCTACCAGGACATGGTGGACAACGAACTCCACCTGGCCCTGGTCAAGGGGCATCCCGCTCCGGAGTGGCCCACCATGGTCAGGGTGCACATGCAAAACAGCCTGTGCGACCTGTTCGAGGCCAAATCCCGGGACTGCGGCTGGCCCCTGCGCAGCGCCATGAAGCTGATCGGCGAGTCCGAGGAGGGCGTGATCGTGGTGCTGCGCAATCACGATACCGCGCGGGAGATCGTGCAGAGGATGATGGAATGCCAGGCCCACGGCAGCACCCACCATCAGCGCTATCACAAGAAAGACAACAGCAAGGAACTGCGCACCTACGGCGTGGGCGCACAGATCCTCTCAGATCTCGGCGTACGCAAGATGCGGGTGCTGAGTGCGCCGAAGAGCATCCATGCCCTGTCCGGTTTCGATATGGAGGTCACCGAATACATCGAGGCCGATCGCTAGCAGCCTGCTGAGCGATGCCCACCGAACATGCTATATTTGGACGGCTTGATCAATCAGATTTGTTCCCAGGATAAGCAACATGACGATAAACACAATCGAAGGGGTCATGACAGTCGACAATGCGCGCTTCTGTCTGGTAGTGGCACGATTCAACAGCTTCATTGTCGAGAGTCTTCTCGACGGAGCCATTGATACCCTCAAACGGCACGGCGCCAAAGAGGAGGACATGACCCTGGTTCGGGTGCCGGGCGCCTTCGAGATGCCGGTTGCTCTGGAAAAGCTGGCGGCGAGCGGTAAGTACGATGCCATCGTGGCCCTGGGTGCGGTGATTCGCGGCGGCACCCCTCACTTCGATTATGTGGCCGGGGAGTGCGTCAAGGGCATGGCCCAGGTCAGCCTCAAGCGCGGTGTGCCGATTGCCTTCGGCGTGTTGACCGTCGATACCATCGAGCAGGCCATCGAGCGTGCCGGCACCAAGGCCGGCAACAAGGGCGCTGAAGCGACCCTGTCCGCCATCGAGATGGTCAATCTTCTGCGTCAGATCGGTTGATGAGCGAAAAACGCAGTCAGGCGCGCCGCTATGCGGTTCAGGCCATCTACCAATGGCAGATGGCCGGCCAGGACGTCAATGACATCGTCAACCAGTTCCTTGAAGAGCAGGAACTGAATGGCTTCGAGGTCCCCTATTTCCAGGATCTGGTCCGGGGTGTGCCCACCCACCTGGGGGAGCTCGACGCATCGCTCAAGCCCTCCCTCGACCGGGCCATCGAGAGTGTTGACCCGGTGGAGCGGGCGGTGCTGCGCATCGGCGCCTATGAACTGCACTACAAGCCCGAGGTCCCATACCGGGTGGTGATCAACGAAGCGGTCGAGATGGCCAAGGTGTTCGGCGCCGAACAGGGTCATAAGTACGTCAACGGGGTGCTGGACAAACTGGCTAAGCAGGTCCGCGCCCTGGAAATCGCCGCCAAGAAGAAGGGCTGATCTTCCCCTCGGCCGATGACTACCCGGCTAGAAACCCCCGAATTCGCGCTGATCAGGCGCTACTTCTCCCAACTTACCCACTCCCGCGCCGATGTCCTGCTGGGGATCGGTGATGACGCGGCGCTCACCCGGGCGCCGGCCGGGTGCCTGCTAGCTACCAGCGTGGATACCCTGGTCTGCGGCGTGCACTTTCTGGAAACGGTCTCCCCCGAATCGCTGGGTCACAAGGCCCTGGCGGTCAATCTCAGCGACCTGGCCGCGATGGGGGCCGAACCGGCCTGGGTCACCCTGGCCCTGACCCTGCCCGGAATCGACGATCAATGGCTCGAAGGCTTTGCCCGGGGATTCTCCCGGCTCGCCCAGGTTCACGCTGTCCAGCTGATCGGTGGCGATACCACCCGGGGACCCCTCTGCCTGACGGTACAGGTGCAGGGATTCCTCCCGAACGGGGTGGCATTGCGACGCGACACGGCCCGGGTAGGGGACGACATCTACGTGACCGGGACCCTGGGGGATGCGGCACTCGGGCTCTACCGTCTGCAGCAGGGCCTGACCGATGAACCCGGAACCAGGGAGTTGGTGATGCGCCTGGAACGCCCCATGCCCCGTGTGGCGGCAGGTCTTGCGCTGCGCAAGCTGGCGCACAGCGCCATCGATCTCTCCGATGGCCTGGCGGCGGATCTGGGGCATATCCTCGACGCCAGCGGGGTCGGCGCCCGGGTGGCATTGCCTCGTCTGCCCTGTAGCGCGCCGGTGGCGGATGCCATGCGCAGCAGGGGAGACTGGTCCCTGGCGGTCTCAGGCGGCGATGACTACGAACTCTGCTTCACCGCAGCTGTGGAATCCCGCCCGGCCCTGGCCGCACTCTCGCGCAGCCTCGACCTGCCGATCATCCGTATCGGGCAGGTGGAAGCCGAGCCTGGTCTGCGCTGGTATGATGACGCAGGCCAGCCCTGGCGCCCGGAGCATGGCGGCTATGACCATTTCACCGAACATGACGACTGAGCACGCACCCAACAAACCCGACATGGGCAACCCGGTACACCTGCTTGCCTTCGGCTTCGGCAGCGGTCTCGCGCCCAAGGCGCCGGGCACCTTCGGGACCCTGGTGGGCATTCCCTTCTACCTGCTGTTGCAGCCATTGCCCCCGGTCTATTACGGCATCCTGGTGGCGTTGACCTTCCTGCTGGGGATCGGTATCTGTGGCCGCACCTCCCGTGATCTGGGGGTGCATGATCATGGCGGTATCGTGTGGGACGAAATCGTCGGCTATCTGGTCACCATGCTGTGGGCCCCGCAGGGCTGGGTATGGATGGTCATCGGCTTTGTGCTGTTCCGTTTCTTCGATATCCTCAAACCCTGGCCGATCCGCTGGTTCGATCGCAAGGTCTCGGGGGGATTCGGGATCATGCTCGATGATCTGATTGCGGGTCTGTTCGCGGCAGCCTTGCTGTTCGCAATTCAACACATGGGATGGTTTTGAATGAAAGGACGAATCACCGCAATGAGTTGTCTGGGCATGCTGCTGCTGGCGACCGGCGCCGGGGCGGTGGAGCGCATCGTGGTAGAGGCCCTGTTTCCCGACAAGGCGATGGTCAGCATCGATGGTCAGCGTCGCCTGCTGAAACTCGATCAGCCCTCGCCGGAAGGGGTGCTGCTGATCTCCGCCAACAGCCGAGAGGCGGTGCTCGAGGTGGATGGCGAGCGGCAGACCTATCCCCTCGGCGGACACATCACCACCCGTTTCACGCGGCCCGACAAAATCACTGCCAAGATCTGGCGGGATCAGTCCGGCGCCTATACCACAGTGGGCAGCATCAACGGACGTACGGTGAATTTTCTCGTGGACACCGGTGCCACCGCGGTGGCAATGCACGCCAATCAGGCCCGGCGCCTGGGGATCTCCTACCGGATCGACGGCAACCCGATCTATGTCAACACCGCCAGCGGCACCGCGCGGGCCTATGACGTGACCCTCGACCGGGTGCAGGTGGGGGATATCACCATCAGTCAGGTGCGCGGTTTTGTCATCGATACCGACGGTCCGCCCCGGGTGCTGCTGGGGATGAGTTTTCTCAACCGGGTCACGATGGAGGATCAGGGTGATCTGCTGATGCTCCAGCAACGCTTCTGACAGGACAGAACATGATTCCCCTGCTCGACGCCTTTGCCTTTCTCTGGTTTCTGTTCTGCTGAGTGGGGTACACCCGATTCGCTGATCAGCGGGCGAAGCAGCAACTGACCCTGATGAGCGTGATGAACCGCTATAGGGATCAGTGGATGTACGAGATGCTGCATCGGGAAGCGCGTATCGTCGATTCCAACATCGTTGCGATCCTCTCCCGCACCACCACCTTCCTGGCCTCCACAACGATCGCTGCCAGCCAGGGAAAGCGAAGCGAAGGCTGGTAGTCCCCGGTAGTCGCGAGGCGATACTGGAAACCCGACGTGCCGTAGGCGC
>JBEVVH010000137.1:0-9819 GCA_040507245.1 Candidatus Thiodiazotropha sp. | reverse complement strand
CCTCTTCTCATTTTGATTGACCGCAACTTCAATCATGGCGCATTACGACGCCGTTATTGAGGGGGGAGGAGACCATTACATCGGGCTACGGGGTTACGAGTCCTTGAATCCCTGAGGGTTGATGATATGGATATCCCGCTGCGGGAAGGGGATCGGGATACCATGCTCGGCAAATTTCCGATACACCCCTTCATGCAGCGCGGTGATGGTTGCGATCCGGTTGTCCATGCTGCCGAGATAGGCGCGCAGCAACAGGGTCAGGGCGCTATCGCCAAACGCCTCGAAGGATGCGGTGGGTTTGGGGTCGTCGAGCACATTGTCGGTCTCTTCCGCGACCTGGATCAGAAGTTCCATGGCACGCTTTACATCGGTGCCGTAGGCCACGCCGACCGTGATGATGATGCGGTTGATCTTGTCGGTAAGGGTCCAGTTGATCACCCGGCCGGTGATGAACTCCTTGTTGGGGATCAACATCTCCTGCTTGTCATAATTGGTGATGGTGGTGGCGCGAATGCGGATCCGGGATACCACGCCGGTGGTGTTGTCGAGGGTGACCACGTCACCGACGCGAATCGGGCGTTCGAACAACAGGATGATGCCGCTGATGAAGTTCGCCACGATCTCCTGCAGACCGAAGCCGAGTCCTACGCCGAGGGCGGCCACCAGCCACTGGATGCTGAACCATTGAAAGCCGATGGAACTGAAGGCCATGATCACGCCAATGCCGACGATCAAATACTGCAGCATGGTGGTCAGGGCATAGCGGGCGCCGGTTTCCAGGGGCAGACGCTGCAGCAGGGTGATTTCGAGAATGCCGGGCAGGTTCTTTGCGGCCAGCACAGTGACCACCACGATCATCAGACCGATGACCAGATCACTCAGGGTGAGATTACCCTCGGTGACGATGCCATCCACCATGTGGCTGGTGGTGAAGGGGAGTTGCACGGTGCTGAAGAAATCCAGCGCCGGTAACAGCTCTGCCCAGATCAACCAGGTGCCGATCACAGAACCGAACAGGTAGCCAAAACGCACCAGACGTTTGGCCTGCTCGGTCAAGGCGTCGAAATCCAGCTCCGGAATCTCAACTGCAATCGCGGAACCCTCGTCGTCGCTGGTTTGGGTCGCTTCCTGTTCCCGTTGCGCGCGTAACTCATCCCGGCGTTGCAGGGCGTTCTCATAGCGCAGGCGACGTTCCGCGATGAACAGGTAGCGCAGCAGCTGTTCCTTCAGAGTGAACAGGCCGAGGAAGAACCAGAAGGTAAGCTCAAAGCGTTCCAGGAGTCTCAGTGACAGGGTCAGGTAGCCCATGATACCGGCTGTAAGCAGAGCAATTCCGATCAGCAGCAGGATCGAAAACCAGAGAAAATGGGTCTGGATCAACAGACCTTGTGAACGGCTCTTGACCCAACTTTGATAGAACAGGCTCTGTTTGTTGAGTACCCGGTAGACGAACACCAGGGTGAGGATCAACAGGCCAATCACACTCATCCGGTCTATGAGCTGTGACTGGGGGCCGAGACTTTCACCGGAAGTGAGGATCGCCATGACACGCATGGGTACGACAATTGGAATCAGCCAGCGCAGCTCCTGCGCCAGGGAGGTGCAGATCGCGCTGTTCCATCTGAGATGGCGTATGCCGATGCCATGCGGCAGACACACCTGATAGAGCATCAAGGCGCCCAGCAGCGTGGTGCCGACGGTGATCAGCGCAGTGGACAGATAGACGCTGATCGGACTCAGTGTCGGCAAAGCCTGCAGCAGGTAACCCACGCCGATCATCAGGCCAGGCAGCAGACCGACCTTGGCCAGAGTCAGCAACAGGGCATAGAAGGTCAGGCGTATGGAGTCGGTGTGGATTTTACGGGTGGCTTTGGTGAGCTGGGGAATCTTCGCCTTGATGGCCGGACGTTTCCAGATCAAAACAATCGTGACGAGCAGAATGACCAGGGTGATATCGGGACGGTTTTTCATGGCCTGCAGGAGGTCGATTACGGTATCGTCCCAGGTGGAGGGAGAGATCAGCCAGATCAGGCTCTCGCTGAGCTGGTGCAGATCGAGCAGGTCAAAAGGTTCGCCGCTGGGTATCCAAATCAGCTGATCATTGATGAATCCGACATAGGATTGGGAGACCTGGAGCAGTTGACGCTCCGCCTGATCCAATGCAGTGAGCTGAGAAATGTAACGCCCGTAAACCTGCTGCAGTTCGTTAAGTGCCTCACGCTGCGCCCCCAGCAAATCGTAGGTGGTCTGCTTGAGGTGAGCGGCTTGATCCGCGGGCATGCCGGCGCTTAATTGGGGGATCTGCTGTTCGAGTTGCTCACTCAGGTTGTTCCAGTCCAGCAGACTTTCCTCGATGTCGATCTGCAGGTCGGTGGCCCGGTCGATCTCTTTTCTGCGTTCGGCGGACGAGCGACTATAGCTTTGCAACGAGGGTAGTGCCTGACGCCGGCGGATGAGCATTTTGCCTATTGCCTTGCTGGTTCCGACGAACTCCACACGCTTCTTGATATGCTCGAAATCGCCGCGGATCTGTTCCAGCTGGTTCTGGGTCGCGGAGAGCTTGTCGGCGACCTTCTTCTCCCCGATGACCAGGTTTTCCAGCTCGGTGCGGGTCTGGGCGTTGTTCTGGGCAATCTCCTGGATCGGTTTGGGAAGACTCTGGGTCTGTTGTTCCAGTCGCTCCGCCTCCTGGCGCGCCTGCTTGGCTTGCTGCTCTCGCAGGTTGCCGGCCGCGGCGTTGAGTCGGCTGAGTGTCTCCTGCAGTGCTTCGATGCGGGCGGCACTGGCATCCCGCTGAGCCTGGGCGAGATTGGTCAACAGGCTCTGATTTGCCAGACGCAGCTTGAGCAGTTCGATTTTTGATTCGTAGAGCTGCTGCTTGCTGATCTGCAACAGTTTCTGAGCCTGTTTAAGTGCTTCAGGTGCGTTGCTTTCGGCTTGTCCGCTTTCACTGTCGAGGTTGCGGGAATTTTCGGCGATGTCCGTGTTGATCTGCTGACTGCCTGCCAGCAACCGGGCAAGGTTGTCGAGCTGCTGTTTCTGCCCGGTTCTCGCATCTGTCAGATTAAGGTTTTCCTGGTTGATGCGTCGTTCCAGGTCCTCCAGGGACAACTCATCGAGTGCCTCGTCCGGGGTTTCGCGCGGAGTTGCCTGGGCCGTGAGTTTTTGATCTCTGCCGGAGCCTCACGGATCAGTTTGCGCAACGCCTCCAGGTCAGACTGGGTAACGGCTCGCTGGCGTATCCAGTTACTCGCCTGGTCGAGCAGATCAAGCACCTTGGATTTCTGGTTCTCATCCAGACTGTCATCAGCCTCCAGCTCACTCTTTGCGATTTCGATCTGTTCCTGACTGACGGTGTTTTCCAGAGGTTCCACCGGCTTTTTCGCGGCCCAGACGGGTGTCGCGAACAGCCAGACGGTTATCCACAGCAGCAGGCAGAGCCATCGGAGTGTATGCGGGTGAGCAAGTTTTCGGATTGTCAGGAATGGCATAAATGGTGAGGCTGAGGTCAGTCGCTTTCCTGCAGATGATAGTGAATGATATGACGGTTTGTTTCGCTAACCGGTTCACCCAGGCCGATCTGGCCCTGGCCCATCAGTGGGATGGTCTCCCGCCTGATATAGAGTGATTGTTGATTCTGTGTGGTGATATAGGTTCCGTTGGTGCTGATGTCCTTGAGCATGAATTTGCCGCGATTGTACTCCAGGACCGCATGGGTCCGGGATACGGAGTTGCCGCCGACAACCAGTTCATTGCCCGCGTCCCGTCCGATATGGATGCTGCCCGGTATCGGCGCAAGTCGATAGGTCCTGCCCGCATAGTCGAGGATCAGGTTCTTGTGGGTCATGCTTTGGGTGATCGGGGCGGTATGAATGAAGGTCACATCTTCACGGCGCCACAGCAGATCGTAGATAATCAGCGTTTCCAGCTTTCCCTTGACCTGTACCTTGTCGAAGCGTCGGGCCAATTGGCGCTGTTCCAGGGGCAGTGCCTGTATCACCTGATCCGTGGTAATGATCTGGTGGGCCTTGGCGATGTCCGCCACCCGTGCGGCGATATTGATGGTGTCGCCGTACATGCGCCCCTCCTCCAGAATGGCGGGGCCGTAGTGCAGGCCGATGCGCGCCGCCATGGGCATCCCCGATTGCTCGGCATACAGATCCGCCCGCTCCTGAATGTGGCAGGCGGCCTGTACCGCAGCGCCAGGATCGTCGAAACGGCTCATCACCTCATCGCCGATGATCTCGACCACGAAGCCGCCGCTCTCAACCACCACCTGGGAAATTTCCGACTCCATTTCGGTGATGAGTTTCTTCGCCAGAGTATCGCCAAGACTTTCATACATGCGTGTGCTGTCGACTATGTCTGCGAACATGACGGCATGATTCTGGTTGCGATGCGGCGGCATGATGATGTTGAGTCTTGTCCTGCTGGTGAATCTAAGATGAAAGGGGGCGCTCAGATCATGTGCCGTTGCTTATGCACTCGCGACAGTGCGTCATTCTGGAGGCCCCGGTTTACCAACGGCAGGGTTATCGGTAATGGTTAAAATGATGGCTCTTGATGGAACGGCCCGATAATCGCATCTTCCCGTTTCAGGCATTCATTGTTCGAACTGCGGGCCGCATCACAACGGTTTGAGTCGGGGTGAGGAATCATCCCGTTTTTTCCGTTGCTTCTTTATAGAACGATAACGGATGCGCTTCAAGAACCGGGTGATCGATGCGCATCACAGGTACGAAAGGTTCATCTGAGCCGGGTAGAGAATGAAATTGCGAACCATTGCGATCTGTCATTGCTATGATCTGATATGATTGGGGTATTATTTATTCTCCAATCATAGCTGAAATCGATAACCACAATGAATTTGCGGGATTTGAAATACCTGATTGCGGTGGCTGAAACGGAACACTTTGGCCATGCCGCTGCCCAATGCTTCGTCAGCCAACCGACCCTCAGCGGTCAGATCAAGAAGCTTGAAGAGGAACTGGGCGTCACCATTTTTGAGCGAACCAACCGTTCGGTCTCGATCACCCCGATCGGCACGGAAATCGTCAAGCACGCCAAACTGATCCTGGAACAGGCGGATGTGATCCGCCAGCTGGCTCAGGCCCAGAGGGATCCCCTGGCGGGCGCCCTGCGGGTGGGAGCGATTCCCACGGTCAGCCCCTACCTGATTCCGCTGATTCTGATGCCCCTCAAGGAACAGTACCCACAGATGCGGTTGGTGCTTTCGGAGGAGATCACCGACATGCTGACCCGGCGCCTGCTGGATCATCAGGTCGATGTGGCGATCCTCGCCACCGCGGTCAAGGAGCCGGAGCTGGAGGTCATGCCCCTGTTCGAGGAGCCCTTCTGGCTGGCTCATCCCCGGGATCACGAACTCTACAACAAGGACGAGATCAGCCGCCGAGATCTGAATCGTCTGGATCTGCTGCTGCTGGCCGATGGCCACTGCCTGACCGACCAGGTCATGGACGTGTGCCGCATCAAGGAGGGTATGCTGGACAACGAGATGGCCGACCTGAGAGCTGCCAGCCTCGAGACCCTGCTGCAGCTGGTCGGTGCCGGATTCGGCTGTACCCTGGTGCCCGCCCTGGCGGTACGCGGTGCCTGGACCACGGATTCGGGGATCATTGCGCGAAAGCTTGCTTTGAAGGATGCTTATCGCCGGGTTCAGTTTGTCTATCGCAAGACCTTCCCGCGCAAGCAGGCGATCGAGGCACTGGCGGAGGTGATCCGCAAGCAGTTGCCGAACACGGTTCGCCCTCTGTCCTGAAAAACGGGCCCAACACCAGTCAGCCGGTTAACCTGGAGAGGTATCATGTCCGAGGTTATGCATCACGAAACTCCGCAACGCTTTTCCGACCTGCTGGAGGTCGGCGCCGACCAGCAGGCGAACCTGCTCCCAGGGGTGCATCCCCTGCCTAATCTGCTCTCCCTGGACGCGGAAGCGGTGCTGGAGGCATTTCGCGAAAGCCAGATCCGGGATTTCAGCAAAACCATCGGGGAACTGGAGCAGCCGGGCAGTCTCCTGCACCGGGCATTCTCCGAACTGCGCACGATCGCTGAGAAAGACCCGGACAATCCCCTCAATCGGTTGCAGATCTTCCAGCCCGGCGCCCTGCAGGCCCTGTTTCTCGATCTGCATGAACATGTCATGTCCCATCCGGTGTGGCGCCATTCCTGCTTCGTGCGGATATTCGAGGGACGCTTCGATCAGGATCAGCTGAAACGATTCGCGCTCAACTATTTCAATCAGGTGAAGAATACCCGTCAGTGCGTGGCCCTGGCTCAGGGGCGCTTTTCCGGTTTCATCGATCTGCCTTATGGTTGTCTCAATGAGCGTATCTCCGAGCTGGTGCAGATCATCCTCGCACAGCTGCTGGCGGATGAGTACGGGGTCGGAACCCACAGCATCGAGGCCTATCCGGATCTGGCCAGCCTGCTTGGCTCCACCACCCATATTGTGATGTACCGGCAGATCTTCGAAGGTCTGGGGGTCCCCTTCGAGGAGCAGGATGTACCCATGCTCCACGAGGTGGCGGACAACGCCCTGGTGCAACGTCTGCTCGCCGGGCATCCGGAATTCAGCCTGTTGGAATCGCTGGCTTCGGTCGGCCTGGGTATGGAATGGGGCGTTCCTGAATTCTTCAGCCTGTTGCTGGGTGGCATGATCCGTTGGGCCTGGCAGCATCAGGTACCGCTCACCCAGCATCACCTGATCGTCTTCATCGCCCATGTGCAGTACGATGTGCTGCACGCCATATCGGTGATGCTGGCCACCAGTCTGCTCGGTCATGAACCGCAGTCCGTGGCGCAGATCAAGCAGGCGACCAATATGCTCATGTCGAGCCGCTACGACATGATGTCCGGGCTCTACCGGCACCTGTTCCAGGAGTCCTGTGACGGTATCCGGGAGATCGGCCTGGAACCCCGCTACCGGATCACTGACCGGCGTATCGAGTCGGCCCTGATCGCCGCACGCCAGCAGGTGACGGATCGCAGCGTGGTCGACGTGGCGGCATACCGGGACGACACCCGGGTGCCGTTCGTGTTCAGCGAAACGGGCTCAGAGTGAGTCCGAGGCACAATCAGAAATCTTTCAGGAGCCGTCCGTCATGCATCATCCCAGCAGCCCCGCGGGTGAGATTTTCCAGAAACGCCTGATCGCCACCGCCAAGGGCCGCCATGGGGCCAAGGACATGACCCGTGAAGAGGCCCGCGAGGCGCTGGATTTCCTCATGAGCGCCGAGGCGCACCCCGCCCAGGTCGGCGCCTTTCTCACCGCCATGCGCTTCAAGGGCGCCAAGGTGGAGGAGATGAAAGGTTTCCTGGACGCCATGGAAGACAGCGCCTCCCTGATCTCTCCCAGGGTGGAGGGGCTGCTCAACTGCAACGGGCCCTACGACGGGCGTAAGAACGCTTTGCATCTGGGACTTGCAGCCGCCCTGGTCACCAGTGCCGCCGGGGTACCGGTGATCATGCACTCCAACACCGGGCTGCCGCCGAAGTACGGGGTCAGTACCGCCTGTGTTCTCGAGGCCCTGGGTATACCGGCTTACCGCCAACCGAACCAGGTGGTCCGGGACATCGAGGAGAAGGGGTTCGGTCATCTCCATGCGAGTCGTTATCTGCACGGTGTGGAGCGACTCAAACCGATTCGCCAGACCCTCTTCTATCGTTCGTTCCTGCATGCCTGCGAGGTGATGCTGAATCCGGCCGGTGCCGCGTTTTCCCTGATCGGTGCGGCGCACGTGGGTTTCCTGGAGCGTTTCGCCACCGCCGCAGGTGAACGGGGACAGCAGCGGGTCATGGCGGTGCAGGGCGTGGACGGCTGTGACGAACTGCCGCTGCAGCCGATCGCCGTGGTCGAATATCGGGACGGCGCCCCGTCCCAGTACACCCTGGATCCGGAGATGTTCGGAATCCCCTGCCGGGAGACTCGTCCCTGCGAGTCCTCGGAGGCTACCGCGGAGATCATTCGCGCGGCCTTGCTCGATGCGGACGACACGCATCAGGATGCCATCGTCTACAACGTGGCGGTACGGCTCTACCTCAGCGGACGGGTTGATGAGATACCACTGGGTATCGACCAGGCCCGGGAACTCATTCGCTCCGGCGCAGCGGGAGAGAAACTGCGCCAGCTTCAGCAGGGTTAGTGTTTTACCAATCTCTTTCACCACGAAGGACACGAAGAGCACGAAGGGTCACAGTACAAATACCTTAATTGCATCCCAAGCTTTTAGTGTTGAAATCCAGAACAAGCCTGTTTTTGCACCGGGCAATTTCATGTAAGTAAACGATTATACTTCGTGACCTTCGTGTTCTTCGCGGTAAAAATCAGAGTCGGTCAGTGTCCTTTTTATCCGCGGTCTTCGTCTGGGCCCATTTACCCGGTACTTGCCCTCAGGGATTATCTGTCCGTAATCAGGGAATAGTGAAAACATGCCAGATGTCTTGCTTTATCTGATCGATGGTTTTAGGTATCTGGTTTCACGTAACTACCGCGATAAAAAGCAAAAAGAATGGAGCAGGATGGGTGGGCTTTATAGGATCTATGAAATTGGTATGTGGCTATTAGTGCCAGTCTTTGTAATCATTCTGTCCATTCTTGCGTTCCTCTGAACGTGTGCTGTAAACCAGGATATTTCCATATGTTGCCATTCATCCGGCTCACCTTTTCAATGTTACTGCTGTTGGTCATTAGCGGATGCGACAGAGGACCCACCGATGAGCGCCAGACCCTGTTGGTGTTCGGCACTCTGCTGGACATCCAGGCCTATACGGATCAGCCCGATATCTTCAATCGGGCGGTACAGAGTCTGGATCGGACCTTTCAGGGCATGCACAGGGACTGGCATGCCTGGAAGGGTGACGGCGATCTGGTCCAGCTCAACCGGGCTCTATCCCAGGGTGAGTCCCGGGAGGTGTCGTCGCAACTCGCGGAACTCCTCAAGCGGGCCCAGGGATATGCGGCGAACAGCGAGAACCTGTTCAACCCGGCTATCGGACAGCTGATCGGCCTGTGGGGATTCCATCGGGACGAACCCCCGGGTGGCCCCCCTCCGGATGCGCAGCAGATCGCGGAGTTGATCCGTCTGAATCCAAAAATGAGCGACCTGACTATCGAAGGCACCCGGGTCTCCTCATCGAACCCGGCGGTGTCCCTGGATCTGGGGGCCTTCGCCAAGGGCTATGCCCTGAACCTGGCGATCGATGAACTGCACGGGTTCGGTATCGACAATGCCATCGTCAATGCGGGAGGGGACCTGTGTGTCTCCGGACGGCATGGGGATCGGCCCTGGATGATCGGCATTCGCCATCCTCTGGGTGAGGGGGTGATCGCATCGGTAGGGGTCTCCGATGGTGAGTGTGTACTCACTTCCGGAAACTATGAGCGCTACCGCGAATACGAGGGTATTCGTTATGCCCACATCATTGATCCGCGCAGCGGCTATCCGGTGGCACACGTGGCTTCCGCCACGGTGATCAGTCACGACGGCGGACTTGCGGATGCCGCCGCCACCGCTCTGAGTGTGGCGGGCCCCGACCAGTGGGTGGAGATCGCCCGCAGAATGGGGTTGACCGAGGTGATGCTGGTGGATGAGAAGGGCAGGGTCTATCTGACCCCGGAAATGCAGAAGCGGATCAAGTTCCAGCAGGATGTGGAGCAGGTGGTGGTGTCGTTGCAGGCACAATAAAGCACGGCCCGCATGCTCCGACCCTGTAGCCCGATGTAATGGTCTCCTCCCCTCTCACGAACGGCGTCGTAATGCGCCATGATTGAAGTTGCGGTCAATCAAAATGAGAAGAGGA
>JBEVVH010000136.1:0-9896 GCA_040507245.1 Candidatus Thiodiazotropha sp. | reverse complement strand
CCGGGGCACTAATAGGCTGTCAAAGATCGAATCGATTTTGGTGGACTTGGATGTCCCAAAATCTTTCATGAGATCGAAGACTCGCTTGAGGAGGGTGTGGATTTTCAGGAAATGCTGGCCCTGAACCGTACTCATCTGGTCGATCCTGGACTGATTTTCGCGGGAGACAAGATCTATGTCCCGGGAACCGCAATAGCTCAGGCGGAACCCTCTGAAGGGTCCCCGCTGGTCCCTCCCGAAACCTATGAGCCTCAATCCCAGGAACCGACCACAACGGGTTTCGGGGCTCAGACTGATGATCAATCGGTGACCGCAGACGAAACATCATCCACCTCTTTGGACTACGCACCCGTTGATGAAACTTCCTCCTGGTCGACGTCTGAGACTGAATTGAGCGCACAGGAGACCGGGCCGGAAACCGGGGGTGCGGATGCGCAATCCGGTGAGCTTGAGCGGATCATCGCGGACTATCAGGTGACTGACGATCCGGGGGGAATGGTGGAGCGCTATACCGCCGATGTGGTCCCAGGTCCCCTGGAGCAGATCGCATTGGGTGTGTGGAACAGGGTGACCGGTGACGACGTCTCCCTGACACTGGATCGACCCATCACGGCGCGTGAGGCGGCCCTCCTGGATGACCTGGGGGCCGGTGGATTCATGGCGCTGAACGACGCCACCCAATATGCGCGACAGGCCGCTGTGGAGCAGGTCGGGGTGGGCCTGGAGGACGGTCATGGGGATGCCTTCCGGCACGCCCTGTGGAATGCGTTCATGACCCGGGACCTGGGTGAATCCTTCACCGCATCCTTCACCAATGCCCACGAAGGTGTACCGGGAAATCCAGCGGACAAGGAAGCCATGGATCTGTATAACAATGAGGTCGGACGCGCCATCGCTCTGTCCCACCCGGGCGCCAGCAACGAAGAACTGGCGGAGTGGGTCATGCAGGCCCTCGATGAGGGGCAACTCCTGGTGATCGATGCCGCCGGTCAGTTGAACTGGAGTGACAAGGTGGCCTGGGGCGCCACTGGGTATGCGGATGATGCGCCCCGTCAGGGTGTCATCGATCCCGCCGTACCGGTCAACTCCCACTGAGGTCGCAGTTTGTGGCAATGGTTTGTCGGTTCATCCCTCCGCACCGCCGGGGTATTCGGCGGCAGGGGAGTGAAATTGAATGAATGACAAAGTTTCTGTCATTCGTTAGGTCGATAATGGGCAAATACGCCGGGGAACAGGAGAATCAGGATGAACAGATCGGGCCTCATCGCTTTATCGGTAGCCGGCCTCCTCAGTATGCTGACTTTGACCCAATTCGCAGGCTGCAGCCAGGAGCAGGAGATGCAGGAGCAATACACAGGCGCCGCTTTCAACCCGCAGGAATGGAAAGCCTATGCGCAAAGTCAGGAGGCGGACAATCCCCGGGCCGCGATGTTGTCAGACCTGAAAACCCGCTATCTGAAGCCGGGGATGTCCCGTACCCAGGTGGAGACCCTGCTGGGTCCGGCAGACCGGGAGCGAAACGGCCAGTTCCTCTACCGTCTCGGGATGGGACGTTTCTCAGCCGACTACAGCTATCTGGCCATCGTCTATGACAGCTCCGGACGGCTCACGGAGATGCTCGATACCCGATCCTGAGCATCCGGCCTGATTCCCCTGAAATGGGGTAGGAAAGTCGCGGGTCAGGCGTTCGGCCGGCCACGAAAATATACGCATACACGCAGGTTACCCCGCGAGCCAGCAGCGAATAGCCCCTTCCTGCAACATCCGGGCTGGTGTAAAATCCCCGCTTTTTCCCTTAGCGGTATTACCATGCTCGACATCAATCCTTTGATCCACCAGATTGCCGAACTGAAGGGACGGGTTGCCTCCCTCAGGGGGTATCTTTGACTACGAAACCCGCCAGGAACGGCTGACCGAGGTTCTCCGGGAACTGGAAGATCCCGCCATCTGGAACGATCCCGAACGGGCCCAGTCCCTGGGCCGAGAACGTGCGAGCCTGGAGTCCGTGGTGCTGGGGCTGAAGGATCTGACCAACGGCCTCAACGATGCCGGCGAACTGCTTGAGATGGCGGCGGAGGAAGAGGATGAATCCGCAGTGGACTCCATCGGTCAGGAGTTGGAGGGTTACGAGAGTCAGGTCTCCGAACTGGAGTTCCGGCGCATGTTTTCTGGTGAGACCGATGCCTGCAACGCGTTTCTCGACATCCAGGCCGGCTCGGGCGGCACCGAGGCCCAGGACTGGGCCGAGATGCTGCTGCGCATGTACCTGCGCTGGGGTGAGCACCGGGGTTTCAAGACTGAGCTGATCGAGGTATCCGCCGGCGAGGTTGCGGGCATCAAGAGCGCCACGGTGCGCTTCGAAGGCGAGTACGCCTTCGGCTGGCTGCGCACCGAGATCGGTGTGCACCGTCTGGTGCGAAAATCCCCCTTCGACTCGGGTAATCGCCGCCACACCTCCTTCGCGGCGGTGTTCGTCTCCCCGGAAATTGACGACTCCATTGAGGTCGACATCAACCCGGCCGACCTGCGTATCGACGTGTATCGGGCGAGTGGCGCGGGTGGTCAGCACGTCAACCGGACCGAGTCCGCGGTGCGCATCACCCACAACCCGACCGGGATCGTGGTGCAGTGTCAGAACGACCGTTCACAGCACAAGAACAAGGCCACCGCGATGAAGCAGTTGAAGGCCAAGCTCTACGAACTGGAGATTCAGAAGCGTAACGCCACCCAGCAGCAGCTGGAGGAGACCAAGTCCGACATAGGCTGGGGCAGCCAGATCCGCAGTTATGTATTGGACGCCTCGCGCATCAAGGATCTGCGCACCGGGGTGGAAACCGGCAATACTCAGGCGGTGCTCGATGGCGGTCTGGATATGTTCATCGAGGCAAGCCTCAAGAGCGGGCTGTAAACACCGGGATCAATGAATTAACTGGCTGCCGGCAATCTGTGAAACCCCGGCAGCGACGAACGATTTGAGTAGATTTGAGCATGAATGACGAGATACAGGACGAGAACAAACTCATTGCCCAGCGCCGCGACAAGCTGCGCCAGTTGCGAGACAACGGAATCGCCTTTCCCAACGATTTCCGCCGCAACAGCCTGGCCGGTGAGCTACACGCCGAATACGATGAGAAGAGCGACGAAGAGCTGGAGAGCCTGGGTCTGAGAGTCACCCTGGCCGGGCGCATGATGAGTCGCCGGGTGATGGGCAAGGCGAGCTTTGCGCATCTGCAGGACATGTCCGGGCGGATGCAGTTGTTCGTTCAACGGGACAGCCTGGAAGAGGGCTTCTACAACGAACAGTTCAAGAAGTGGGATATCGGCGACATCATTGGCGCCGAGGGGGTGCTGTTCAAGACCAAGACCGGGGAGCTGTCGGTCAAGGTGGACCAGCTACGTCTGCTCACCAAGTCCCTGAGGCCCCTGCCTGAGAAGTTCCACGGCCTGTCCGATCAGGAGCAGCGCTATCGTCAGCGCTACGTGGACCTGATCATGAACGAGGTGTCCCGGGAAACCTTTCGTCAGCGTACCCGGATCGTCCAGTTCATTCGCCGCTATCTCGATGAGCGGGGCTTCCTCGAAGTGGAAACCCCAATGATGCAGGTGATTCCCGGTGGCGCCACCGCGCGCCCGTTCATCACCCATCACAACGCCCTGGACATGCAGCTGTTCCTGCGCATCGCGCCGGAACTCTATCTCAAGCGCCTGGTGGTGGGTGGCTTTGAGCGGGTCTACGAGATCAACCGCAACTTCCGCAACGAGGGACTCTCGACCCGGCACAACCCGGAATTCACCATGCTGGAGTTCTATCTGGGTTATGCGGACTATCACGACCTCATGGACCTGACCGAGGCGATGCTGCGGGATCTCTGCGAGGCCGTGCTGGGATCCGCCCAGGTGCCCTACCAGGGCGAAACCTACGACTTCGCCAGCCCTTTCCAGCGCATGAGCGTGAAGCAGTCGATCCTGCATTTCAACCCGGATATTCAAGAAGCGCAGCTCGATGACCTGGAGCAGGCCCGCGCGATTGCCGAACGCCTTGAGATCCCCCTCAAACCCGGCTACGGACTGGGCAAGATCCAGATCGAGATCTTCGAGAAGACCGTCGAACACCGCCTGATGAATCCGACCTTCATCACCGCCTATCCCACCGAGGTCTCACCCTTGGCTCGACGCAATGACGATGACCCCTTCGTCACCGACCGATTCGAGTTTTTCGTCGGCGGACGGGAAATCGCCAATGGTTTCTCCGAGCTGAACGATGCCGAGGATCAGGCGGAGCGTTTCCGCAAACAGGTGGCGGAGAAAGAGGCGGGGGATGACGAGGCGATGCATTTCGACGACGACTATGTGCGCGCCCTGGAACACGGCATGCCGCCCACCGCGGGTGAGGGGATCGGCATCGACCGTCTGGTCATGCTGCTCACCGATTCACCCTCGATCCGAGACGTGCTGCTGTTTCCCCACATGCGTCCCGAAATATGAGTGAAGGGGCACGAGAGGATCCGGTCGAACCGACCGGCCATATCGTGACGGAACACCCCTCATTCAACAAACCCTGAACGGCCTGGTTTCCGCTGCTGACATTGGGACTGTTCCTGTGCGGAACATTGCTCGCCATGCTGCCCGTATGGCCCTTCGACCAATTGGATTATTGCGCGATCCAGGGGGATGCCTTCATCGCCCTGAATCGGTGGCTTAACAACTGGCCGGCACTGCTCTGGTCGAACCTGACTCAGTTGGGTGATGGTGCTGTCCTCGCGCCCCTTCTGTCAGTCCTTATTCTGTGGCGTCCCCAGGCATGGGCTGCGGCTCTTGCAGCTGCGCCTCTGGACGCTCTGTTATCAGTCTCTTTCAAACATCTGGAAGCGGTGCCCAGACCGGCCGACTACCTGGATCCGCATCAGTTTGTCGTGATCGGCCACACCCTGAAGGCGCACAACAGCTTTCCCTCAGGGCACTCACTGACCGTATTCGCGTGCACAATCGCAGTGCTGGTGACGCTGTACATGTATGAACGATCGTGGCGTCTGGTCGCCCTGACCCTGGTCGCGTTTGTATTCGCCTGCGCGGTGGCGATCTCCCGGGTGGCGGTAGGTGCGCACTGGCCGTTGGATGTCCTGGGCGGAGCGCTGTTGGGCAGCATGGCCGGAGTCGTTGGTGCGGCACTTGCGGCGCGCTACCCGAGGTGGTGGCGTCTGCAGCCGGGGTCCATTCCGCGCTGTGTGGTGAGTGTCATCCTGTTGCTGATGAGTCTGTCGCTGTTTTACCGGGCATTCGATAAACCGGAACTGGCCATCACTTTTGGATTGTCGGGCCTGTGTGGACTGGTTGCGACCCAGAGACTGTTACGTGGTTGCAGGACCCGATGGTTGCGGGGGCAGGTTCATTTAAACCTGAGTGGGGTGCAATGAGAAACGATCGACTGGCATTGCTCAGGCCCTTGGGGGCGGCGAACGGTCGACAACCCACTGATGGTAAGCAAGGATCGTCCGGGAGCCTCATCGGGCTGCTGCTGATGCTCAGCCTGTTCAATCTGGCGCTCTACCACTGGCCGCTGTTGCGCTTCGCATTCGACAATCTCGAAGGTATGAACCTCGACACGGTTCTCATACTCATTACTGTGTCGGTGGTCATCGTGGCCGTGACCCTGATCCTGTTGTCGCTGCTGTTGTTGATCAGCCAGCGACTGCTTAAACCGGTCGGCATCGTAATGTTGATCGGTAATTCGGTAGCGCTCTATTTCATCAAGACCTACCAGGTAGTGCTCGACAAGACCATGATGAGTAATGTGATGAACACCGATGTCAACGAGGCGTCGAGTTTTTTTCATCCCATGCTGCTCGTGTATATCCTGATCTTTGGCCTGATTCCGAGCGCTGTGCTGTTGTTCAGACGCTATCGGCGAACCACCCGGTTGCGCCTGGCGTCGTTAGCGGTTTTCAGCCTGCTGCTGGGGGTGGGCTGGGTCTACGCTAACGCCAGCACCTGGTTGTGGATCGACAAGAATGCCAAGAAGCTCGGCGGCATGATCCTGCCCTGGTCCTATGTCATCAATTCGATTCGCTATCAAACCGAACTCCTGGCCAACTCGCGGGAACAGACGCCGCTGCCGCCGGCAACGATCGATTCGAATACCCGAACCGTGGTGGTGCTGGTGATCGGGGAGTCCGCCCGGGCGGCCAACTTCTCCCTGTACGGTTATCCGAGGGCCACCAATCCGTTGCTCAGCAAGGATGGGGCGGTGGCGATGCAGAATACCCAGGCGTGTTCCACCTACACCACGGCCTCCGTGAGTTGCATACTGTCGCACGACAACCACGACACCCTGTTCTCCGGGCACTACGAACCCCTGCCCAGTTATCTTCAACGCAGCGGTGCGGATGTCATCTGGCGTAGCCGCAACTGGGGGGAGCCGCCCCTCAAGGTTGCCACCTATGAGCGGGATGCCGAGATCAAGGAACGCTGCAAAGGTCAGCCCGGCTGCGAGGGGGACGAGGTGCTGCTGAGCGGACTCGCCGAGCGCATTCAATCCTCACAGGCCAACAAGATCTTCGTCGTGCTGCATCAGAAAGGCAGTCACGGCCCGGACTACCACACCAAGTACCCGGACCGCTTCGAGGTGTTCAAGCCGGTGTGTGAAACCGTCGAATTGAGCAAGTGTTCCAACGAGGCACTGGTGAATGCCTACGACAATTCGATCGTCTATACCGACTATGTGCTGCACCGCCTGATCGAACTGCTCAAAGGTCTCGACGGGACAGCCGCTGTGATGCTGTACATCTCCGATCATGGCGAGTCACTGGGTGAGCACGGCCTCTACCTGCATGGCACCCCCTATACCATTGCTCCCGATGTGCAGAAGCAGGTGCCGTTCATCGTCTGGATGTCCGAGGGGTTCGCCAACGCCAGGGGACTCTCCAGCGCGGCGTTGGGGCGGCAGGCCGAACATTCACAGGACAACATCTTTCACAGTGTGCTGGGTGCTTTGGACGTGCGGAGCAGTGTCTATGACGGCAGCCTGGATATTTTCAATACCCAAGCCGGGAAACCGTGATCAGGATGCGCGTCGGTTGATTGTGAGCGCCTCAATGCCCATACAGCAACAACCCCTCGGCATGCTCCAGATGCTGCGCGGTGCCCGCCAGCACCAGCACGTCCCCGGCCTGCAGCCTCGTTTCAGGTCCTGGCGCCTCGCCGCGAATCCCGCCCCGGCGTACCGCGGTGACACTGATGTCCCAATCCCACAGGTGCAGATCCTCGATGGTATGACCCACCGCGAAGGCCCGTTCGGGCAGGGTTACTGTATGCAGCCGTTCCTGGAACGCCTCGCCATGCTCCAGGTCGATGGACTCCTGGCCGTGGTAGAAATCCCGCAACAGTTTGTAGTGATTCTCCCGGATCTCGCGCATGATCTTCAGAATGCGTGAACCGGGCACCTTCAACAACAGCAGCAACTGGCCGCCCATCATCAGGCTCGCCTCCACCATCTCCGGCATGACCTCGGCGGCGCCGGCCGCTTCGAGTTCCTCCAGGTGGGTGTCGTCCCGGGTTCTCACCAGCACCGGGATCTCCGGGTGGTGCGCCTTGAGGTGGTGAAGGATCTTCATCACCGTGCCGTGCGCCTCGTAGGTGACCACCACCGCACCCGCCCGTTCGATGGCCGCTGCGTGGAGGATCTCCTGCCGCGAGGCATCGCCGAAAAACACCGGGTCCCCCGCGTCATGGGTCTCCTGCACGACCCGCGGATCCAGATCCAGGGCGACAAAGGGGAAACCCTCCTGATTCAGCAGGCGTCCCAGGTTCTGACCGATGCGCCCGTAGCCGCAGAGAATCACATGTTTCTCCAGGTTTTCGGTTTCCTGCTTCAGGTCGAGTACCGAACCGGTCAGGTCCAGCGGGTTGCGCAGGGCGCAGAACATCTGTGCCATGCGCCCGTTGTAGCGGATCAGGAACGGGGAGGCGGCCATGCTGATGATGATCGCGGCAAACAGGATCTGACCGGCCCGGTCCTGCAACAGGGATGACTGCAGGGACAGGTCGAGCAGCACGAAACCGAATTCCCCGCCCTGGGCGAGCAGCAGTCCGGAGCGGAATGCGGCCTCCATCGAGCGCTTGGTGAGGCGTGCCAGGAACATGATGATCAATGCCTTCGTCACGATCAGGCCGACTGCCAGCAGCAGCACCCAGTGCAGGATCGGCCACAGCGAGACCAGATCCACGCGCATCCCGATGGTGACGAAAAACAGTCCCAGCAGAACATCCTGAAACGGTCGGATGTCCGCCTCGATCTGATGCCGGTATTCGGTCTCGCCCAGCATCATGCCGGCGAGAAAGGCCCCCAGGGCGAGGGACAGTCCCGCTTCATGGGTCAGCCAAGCCGCGGTCAGGGAGACCAGCAGCACGGTGAGGGTGAACAGTTCCGCAGAACGCGCCCGGGCGATCTCATGGAACAGGGGGCGCAACACCCAGTGGCCGATCGCCATGATGATGGCGAACACCCCCGCAGCCTTGATCACCGCCAGGGTCAACGGCCACAGCAGTTCCTGGGAACCGTCCTGGGTAAGCAGCGGAATGATCACCAGCAGCGGGATCACGGCCAGGTCCTGGAACAGCAGGATACCGATCGCCAGCCGCCCGTGTTCGGTGTTCACCTCCGCCTGTTCGGACAACAGTTTGGTGACAATGGCGGTGGAGGAGAGGGCCAGGATCGCGCCAATGATGACGGCCCCCATGGGGTCGACGCCGAGCAGCCAGGCAAGGGTGCCGAACAGGGCCGCGGTGAGCAGCACCTGGCTGCCGCCGGAACCGAACACCGCACCCTTCAACGCCATCATCTGCGGCAGAGAGAATTCCAGGCCGATGGCAAACAGCAGAAACACGATACCGAATTCGGCAATGAACCGGGTGTCCTCGTTGGAAGCCACCAGTCCGCCGCCAAAGGGGCCGACCAGGATGCCGACGATCAGGTAACCGAGGATCGGCGGCAGGTGCAGACGCCGGAACAGGGTGACGATCAGCACGGAGACGCCGAGCAGCATGAGAATGATCTGTAGGGTGTGAATGTTCATAACTCAAACTTCGGAGTTCAGAACGGATTTCATTCGAGTAAACAACACGATCACAAATGCTCCAGGTACAGGATATATGGGTCCGGACGACGACTGTGCTTCTTCAGGGCAGTACCCGACACTGGTTTTTACCACGAAGAGCACGAAGTTCACGAAGCGGTGTGCATGGATTTCAATCCCCAAACGCTACGCAATGAGATTAAATGATCGCTAGCAGGCTGTTGAAATTCTACTCAGACGGTACGATCCTGCGCCGATAACCGCCTTAAAATGCTCATTTACTCCAGTAAACTGCGCTTTTCCGCGGTTTTCGCCTTGTCTCACACTCGTCTGATCCTTCGTGCTCTTCGTGCTCTTCGTGTCCTTCGTGGTTAAAGCAATCCTTTATGCGAAGGGTCGTGAGAGGGTCTCCAGTTACCACGTTTTTATGCCTCGTGCATGCCATTCAATAAGTTACGTGTGTTCGCGCTGGATTTGAACTCCGAAACCTAAGTTCAGAATGGGTGAATGGGACTGTGGCAACAGTCTTTCGAGACCGCTCCTGTTAGCCGCTGGTTTGAGTCTCAGTTTGAGGAAAATCGGAACATAAATCCATCCGCAATGCGATGGCGGTGGATGGCTATGATTCACCAAAGGGCAGGGTGCGCTTGCAGGGCAACCGACAGCGACAGGCCTGCGGCAGTCATCGGCATGCGCGTGGATGTTCAACCGGGCATGAACGATCTATTCACCCATAATGAGGGTGTTCAAAACTCTGTGTCAACCAGATGTCACAGTGCCATGTGGTCTTCTAGCCGCCCCTCAAAATGTATTGCCAGTTGTGAC
>JBEVVH010000135.1:0-10024 GCA_040507245.1 Candidatus Thiodiazotropha sp. | reverse complement strand
GGGGCACTAATAGGCTGTCAAAGATCGAATCGATTTTGGTGGACTTGGATGTCCCAAAATCTTTCATGAGATCGAAGACTCGCTTGGTCTGGCCCAGGCATTTCATCATCCGGTCATCGCGGAAGGCGTTGAGAGTCTCGAACATGGGGCCGCATTACTGCGCCTGGGCTGCCAGTTGGGTCAGGGCTTCGGGATCGGTTATCCCATGCCTGTGGAACAGTTGCCCACCTGGCTGAATGCCTGGAAGACCAACGATGAGTGGCAAAGTCTGAAGCAGCGTCTGGAGAGTTCCAACCGTACCGATATCGAAGCGGCGATCAGCAGTCATCAGCAATGGGTGGTACGTGCGCTGGACAATGTGCGCAATCCGGACAAATCCTCTCAGATCGTGCTCATGGACAGCCACAACTGTTCGTTTGGCCGGTGGTTCTTCGGCGCCGGGTATTTCCAGTATGGCCATATGCCGGAATATGGCACCATCCGCGAGACTCATGAGAGAATCCACCTGCTGGGTCAGGAGTTGCACAACCTGGTGATCGATGGTCATCATGAGAGCAGCCATGCTGCGCCTGGATGAACTGCAGTCCATGCACGAAGAGTTCGTCGGAGATCTCGAAAGCCTGATTGCCACCGTGCATTGACGGATGTGTTTCCTCAATGCCGGTTGGGGCCTGCCCCGTTTTCCCGGCAATCCTGCCTTGGGTATCAATTCAGACTCACGATCCGTCCTGACCCTATGACGCGACAACACGTGGGTAGACCCGAAATTACAGCGTATTTGCAGGCCATTTACAGGACAGATGCATGGATTACCAAAGACGTTTCGGTGGCGTGGCACGACTCTACGGCCAACAGGCCCTGGATCGGTTTGCCCGCGCTCATGTGGCAGTGGTCGGTGTCGGTGGGGTCGGTTCCTGGGCGGTCGAAGCACTGGTCCGCAGTGGAATCGGAAAGCTGACCCTGTTCGATCTGGATCATGTCGCGGAATCCAATCTGAGCCGACAGCTGCCCGCTCTGGATGAGACGCTCGGGATGGCGAAGGTTCAGGTGATGAGCCGACGCATTCACGCCATCAACCCCGAGTGCATGGTTAACGCCCATGAGCAGTTCATTGAGCAGGACAGCGTTGATCTGCTGAGTGAGGGGGGGTATGACCATGTCATGGATTGTATCGACAATTTCCGCATCAAGGCAGCGATGATCGCGGCCTGCCGACGTGCCAAGGTACCCATCGTGATCCTGGGGGGGGCTGGCGGGCAGACTGATCCTACACAGATACGCCTGGCCGATCTGAGTCGCAGTGAACACGATCCGCTGCTCTCGCGAACCCGCAAGCTGTTGCGTCAGCAGTATGGCTTTACCACCAATTTGAAGCGCCGCTTCAACGTGCCCTGTGTCTATTCCCTGGAACAGCAGCGGCAGCCGGTTTGCTTGACTGAGCAGTGTGACACGGGATCACCCGCCGGGGTGGAGGGTTCGCTCAATTGCGCGGGATACGGATCGGTGATGACGGTGACCGCCGGGTTCGGTCTGGCAGCGGTCTCCCATGTGCTGGATAAACTGGCTGCTTGCGGCGGTTGATGATCCGCTGATACTTCAAAAGCCAGGACGGAAGGCGATCATGCCGGTTTTTCAGCGACTGCCACGGTGTAGGTTTTACCCTGCTTCAACTTGTCGTAGTTGCCGAATACTTCATTGAGATTGCGCTTCATATACTGTCGCAGACCATTGATGGTCACCACGTACAGCCGCCCGCCTGGACGCAGACGCTGGTAGGCGTCATGCAGGATCAGTGAGAGCATCTCCTTGCCGACCTTGGCGGGGATGTTGGATGCAATGACGTCGAATCTCAGCGTGGGATCGATCTGGTCAAAGCCGTTGCTGAGCATGGCCCGGGCATTTCCGATCCTGTTGCGCGCGGCGTTGCGGTTGCTGTACTCCACGGCCATGAAGTCTTTGTCCACCATCAGGGTCTGACCATCGGCGGCGCGACGGGCCATGAACAGGCCGATCGGACCGTAACCACAGCCCAGATCGAGGCAATTGTCCGCGGGGGCGATGTTCAGGTGATTCACCAGCAGCAGGGTGCCTTCGTCAATTTCCCGGGGTGAAAAGATCCCCCAGGTCGAGTGGAATCTCAGGCTTTCTCCAGCCAGGTCGGCATCGAACACGATGTCCTGGCGCAACTTGTCGAGGGTGTCCTGTGTCAGCATCGGTTCGTGGTTCCGCTCTGATTGCAATGTATGGCGCATCTTAGGTGGACCTGGGGATATGTCAATTACCCATGAGATTCGGTGTATGCACGAATCTCATGGGCAGAGAGTATTCAGTCGCCACGCTTGCCCGCTACGCGGCTTCTCAGTAGGCTTTTATCGCATTGAGGTCAATTCTAAGGGATCTGCTGACATGCCAAAGGGATCTATGGCAATCATCCAACGGGTCACCGGAGCTGTTCTGGCAATCGGGCTGCTGGCTACGGGGGGTTCCGCGCACCCGGCCGGGCAGGGCGACTGGCTGGCCTTCGAAAGTGACGGGTTCAGGATCTTCAAGCGATATGGCCTGAATGAGGGTGAACGGATCACCCTGACCCTGTTCCCCACCGAGACCTATCGTCCGGGATACCTGCTGCGTCGCTTCTATGAGCTGATCGATGAGGATCTGCCAAGGCTCGGGATGGTGGTGAATCACTTTCAGACTGAACTGACCGAGATACCGGGTCTGACGGTGATCACCACAATGCGCCGCTGCCGCGATCACCGGGGTGCGAAGATTCTGGTTCATTACCAGGGATTTTATCTTTCCGGGATGAACCGGATGTGGTTTGTCAGGACTGATCTGAATGATGATATCGATCTGTTGGTCGAACACTATGCGGAAGAACTTGATATGATCCTTGGCATCGTGCTCGAGGCGCGAATCGGTGGCCAATCAACGGTCACACGCCCCGGCATTGGCATCAGGAACGGGTAATGCCGGGTATAACCGGACGGGTCCTTACGGGAGATTCCCTTGTTGAAACAGGCTCTATTGGGAAAGGTCGCCTTTTGGCTGGTGGTCATCGGCGGCTTTGCATTGGTGACACCGAATCCGGCCTGGCCGGAGTGGTTCGCGCGCATGGTGCTCTCCAGCGGTATCGCCCTGGGACTTACCACCATCGGGGTAGCGCTCTGGAACCGCCGCGGTAAGTGATTTCTCAATCGCCGTTACGGGTACATGGAATGTCACATCGTTCTGATTCAGTCCGGCACTTCATATTCTGAGACCTGAAAACGGGTCACCAGAGAGAACAGTTCCGGTCGTGATCCGGAATTACGGAATCCTTCCAGGGCTGCCCGGTGTTTCCATTTTTCGAATATATTCACCCGGTCCATCTCCAGCAGATCGGCTGATACTGAAAAGTCGTCACAGTCTTCCCGATTACGGGCCATTATGACGGTTTCCCGGGAAGCTTCGAGGAAGCGTTCCCGGGTATTGGATTGAAGGATGAGTTTTCCGGCAACGATCACCGACATATTCAGCACCTCGATGGATCTCAATCAGAGCAGGTCCCGGGGCGCAGCTCAGGCCCCGGGTTATCTTACCGGATCTTGGATGGCAGACACCTCTCCGGCTGTGCTGCCGGTTATGCCTGCTCGAGTTTTTCCTCCACCCGATTCAGCAGTTGGATGATCTTCGATGAGAGGGGTGCGATACGTTCATACAGCCGCTCGGCCTCTTCCCGCTGTCCTGACTCCTTGAGCTGGATGATCTGCTTGATCAGCTGGTGCATCTCCGCGTGTGGCTTGTCGATGGCCTGCATGTCCGGCATGTGGCCGAAATGCTGCAAGCCTTCCTCGTAATACCAGTGACCCAGTACACAATCGTGATGGGAGACGGCTTCCTCCCGTTTGAGTGTTGATTTTCCGTCCAGGAAGCCACGCAGACGGGCTCTCCAGGCCAGGTGGGCCGATTTGGCGGCACTGAAATCCAGACCCTTGTCCGCACTGAGGCGGAACTGCTGGGTCACCGCCTGGAGGTCGGCGGCCAGCCCACCCAGGGTGTGGGTGGTCTGTTCCGTTTCAGCGGCTTCCTGAGCGTTGCGCTTGCTGCGCTCGCTGATGCTACAGATGCTCTTGTTGATCTCTTCGGCAACCGCGCACTGTTCTTCGGCGGCGGTGGCGATCTGGGTGCTCATCTGGGAGATGGTGTCCATCGCTTCGCTGATCGCCCGCAGGGCATGAAGGGTGCCGCCCGCTTGTTCGGCCCCCGCATCCACCTTGTGACGTCCGGTGGCGATCATTGAGACTGCCTGGCGGGTGCCTTTCTGCAGGGAATCGATCATTGCCTGAATCTCGCCAGTGGACTCATGGGTTCGGGTGGCCAGGCGGCGCACCTCGTCGGCGACCACCGCGAATCCACGGCCCTGTTCACCGGCCCGGGCCGCCTCGATGGCCGCGTTCAGGGCCAGCAGGTTGGTCTGTTCCGCGATGCCCTGGATCACGTCTAGTACCCCGCCGATACGCTGGCTCTCCGTCTCCACCCCTTGGATCGAGCGCTCGGCGAGTGCCACTTCCTCAGCCCCTTCGCGGATGGTGTCGGCGGTTTTCTGTACCTGACTGCAGCCACTTTGCGTCTCCCGGTGGGCGACAGCTGTGGCCTCGTTTGCGGTGGTGGCATTGCGCGCCACCTCATGGATGCATGCGGTCATCTGCGTCATGGCGGTGGCCACCTGCTCGGTCTCCCGATCCTGGGCCAGAATGCATTGGATGATCCGGCTGGTGTTGTCGGAGGTTTCCGCCACCGCCTCGATCACCGATTCGGTGGAGCGGGAGGTCTGTTTGATCAGGTGGCGGATCTTGTCGGTCAACTGGTTGAAACAACTGGCCAGCTCACCCAGTTCCCCGGGGCGTGTCGGATCCAGGGGACGGTTCAGATCGCCCTTGCCCTGGGCGATGTCTGAGATCGTGGCAGCAGCCTGGCGCAGGGGTGTGGAAAGCCGCCGGGTCACTAACCAGCAGAATCCCAGGCTAGAGCCCAGTCCGGCCAGCCAAAAGCCGAACAACAGGCTGTTGCTGTTGTCCTGTGGTGCGCCGAGCTGCTCGCGGATCCGGGTCATCCCGGCGCTCAGTTCGGCTTGCTTAGCGGATTCCGCAGCCGGGATCAGTTCGTTCAGTGCGCCGCGCCACTGGTCGCTCTGCGCGTTGAGGCTGTCCAACCGCGTCACCGCGACACTCGCCATGAGCGAAAACAGGGACAGGACGATTCCAAACCCCAACCACATCATCATCCGGATGGATGACACACGAGATAATGCCTGCATGGTCGTTCTCCTTGCATCTTCGGTCTCACCTGGGGAAATAGTCTGTCTTGTCAGGTGAGTAGCTGTGTTCCGTACAAGCCACCTGTAGGCATGGTATCCATAACTTATGCGTGGTTATTCTTGTTATTGCTCATTTGATCGACGCGGTTGAGAAATACTTTAGGCGAATTTGTGGGACCTGAATCCCACTCA
Source organism: Candidatus Thiodiazotropha sp. (assembly GCA_040507245.1). Lineage (GTDB taxonomy): Bacteria > Pseudomonadota > Gammaproteobacteria > Chromatiales > Chromatiaceae > Thiodiazotropha. Next base: position 4,533 of record JBEVVH010000135.1, on the reverse strand, counting down.
TATGATCTGCGACCCTTGCATCGCACCGCTTCCCCTGGAGTGGACCCCGTGGCTCAATCCCGGAAGCGGCCGGACTTTGGCACCTTGCCGTCGCTGAGGATTCTGGGTCAGCGTTCGTACAGGGCGCCGTCCATCTCCGGCGTGATGGTTACCACGTAGCTCCGTCGTTCCTGTTCCCAGTATGCGACCAGCCCCTGTAGCCACTTGCCGGGGCCGCCAGCGATCCCAGTGACCGCCGTAGATGGCATCGAGCCGGGAGCAGCCTCCCAGAGGCAGTTTGCCGCCTGCTGACGGCGTCGCCCCCAGGGGAGCAGGGCAACCGTGCCCCCCCTTGGTTCTGATCGGCAGACAGGCTCTCGGATTGGAGAATTCGCTGCAAACCTCCTGGTTGTTGATCAGGTAGTAGACGCCTTGGCACATGGTTCAGGGGTGGAGTGGTTTTGAGTTGTGGGGGTCACTGCGTTCACGATTTTCAAAAAACGGGTAGGTCGGGTTAGCGCAGCGTAACCCGGCCTACGACTGAAACTCATTACTCAAAACTTGTCAGTAGCGCCGCAACTGACAAACAAGAACCCCTTGAATTCGCACTCGTTTCGCCGCGTAGGTCAGGGGAGGGATGTCCGGGTTCTCGGCGATCAGCTTGATGCGCCCGCTCTTGAGGCGTTTGAGGCGTTTGAGGCGTTTCAGGGTGGCCTCCCCATCGTCGATCAGGGCTACCACGATGGCGCCGTCGTCGACGGTGTCGCAGGGTTCGATGACCACCAGGTCTCCGTCGAGGATGCCCGCACCGATCATGGAGTTGCCCTTCACCTGCAGGGCATAGCGGTTGGCGCCGAGCAGGTCGCTCAGGTCGAGGCGTTCCTGGCCGGTGATGGCCTCGATGGGCTGTCCTGCGGCGATGCGTCCCAACAGGGGCAGGCTGGATTTGTCATCCGCCTCCTCATCCACCAGTTCGATACCCCGCTTGCGCCCGGAGATCAGGCGGATGCGTCCCGCATCGGCCAACGCCTGTACGTGGCGATGGGCGGTGCCCTTGGAAGTGATGCCTATGCCCTCGGCGATCTCGATCAGCGAAGGGGCATAGCCGCGCCGTTTCAGGTAGCGGCGAATGAAGGCGAGGACCCGGTCCTGGGTTGGGGTTAGCATGGTTGTTCTCCTAATGTTCCGTATCGCGGATATAGAGTATAGAACATTTCGCGAACTGTAAACGAAACGGGGGTGTTAATTTATAATTAAAAATTCAAATTCTCCCCCCAAGGTTTTGTATTTACTCCGGAAGTTTTCTATATTTATATGATTATTAAGAATAATTAAGGGGTGGGATATGCCTAACCGGGTATTGCAGCGTCTGGCCTTGGTGCTTGCCATCGTCATGATGAGTGTGTGGGGGGTGATTCTGATCGTGAATCCCTACCTGATCGTCGGCTATTTCAGCGTGGAGCCGGTGAATCAGGCCTTTGCCGGGATGATGGGGGCGGCCTTGCTGGGCTTGGCGTTCATTTCACTGGCCGGTGTGACCCGCTGGATGCCCACCTCCCGGGCCCTGGGTGTCGCGATGGCCATTCTGGTGGTCGAGACCGCTTATCTGATGCTGGGTTCCGGAGTCATGCTGGTCACCATGCCTACCACCATCAGCCTGGTGACTGCAGCGGCGGTGGCCTTCTTTCTGCTGGTCTGAGATCCGGTCGCTGTCAGCCAGCGTCCGGGCAACCGCTATTTCCCTGTGAATTTTATGGGAATCGCATTCGTAGAATGTGACGCTTGTCCCTTCAAACCGGGTGGGATTTTTTGAGTTTGGTATATAATTCCCAAAAATAGTACGTTTCAGTTTGATCGTCCTGCCGCTGATGGTCTATACCCATACAGGGTATGCAAGCGGCCGTCCGGGACTGATATGGGTGATACAGGTCTGTCCGGCGCGAAATCCCTGTGAAGAGGGGAAGCGGGACACCGCAGCCCGCCTGGGTAGATGCTCTTTCCTGAGGCGTGACAACCGGTTATGTGAGGGCATATGTCAGAGTGCATGAATCTGCTGCTGGTCGAAGATGACGAAATGCTGGGGGAGGGCATTCAAACGGTACTCAATCGCCGGGGCCTGAATGTCGATTGGGTCCGTGATGGTTTGTCCGCCATGCGTTCGCTGAAGAGCGATGCCTACGATATCCTGCTGCTCGATCTGAATATCCCCTGGTTGTCCGGGCTGGAGGTGCTGGCGCGCGTGCGGGCTGACGGAAACCCGATTCCGACCCTGGTGCTGACGGCCCGTTCGGAAGTGGTGGATCGGGTGCAGGCCCTGGACAGCGGAGCGGATGATTATGTGGTGAAGCCCTTTGATATCGATGAACTTTGTGCCCGTATCCGTGCTTTGCATCGCCGCTACAGGGGCATGGGGACGGAGATGCTGCGGCACGGTGACCTGATCCTCGATCCCACCGCGCATACGGTGACCATCCAGAACAGTGAAGTGTCACTCTCCACAAAGGAGTTCGACATTCTGCAGAGCTTGATGGAAAACATGGGCCGGGTAATGTCCCGCCAGCAACTCAGCGAAAGAATCTATTGCCTGGATGACGATGTGGAAAGCAATGCCATCGAGGTGCATATCCACCATCTGCGGAAAAAACTTGGAGGTCACCCGATCCGTACCGTCCGGGGCGTGGGTTATGTGATCGAAAAGCCCAGCGTGCTGCTGCGCAAGGAAGGGTGGTTTTTTCTGCGGACCGTTGAACAGCCCGTAAATGTCATGCCCTGAGAGCCAGCAGGCGCTCAGTTCCCCAGCAACTGTTCGTGCTCTGTTTTCAAAGCACGCAGGGTTTTCAGCTGATCATCACTCACCTTGACGACGTCGGTGGCGCTGAACATCGCGAGAATCCGCCGCAGTCGGGGTTGATGCTTGATATCCGAGAGGATCTCATCCACCTTGTCGGTGAAGTTTTTGGGTACCTGTTTATTGACCCCGATGATGAATGGAATGTATTGGTCGGAGACATCCAGGATGTCGATCAGATCGTTGATTTGCGGGTTCAGCTCCGTGGCGAGACGGACCGCCACATCCGAGGTGACTGCCAGATCCGCTTTGCGGAACACCACATCGAGTATCGCGGCGTTACTGGAGTTTGTATTCTCGATGGCTGAGAAAAACGCTCTGGGAGTAGGGAGTCCCTCGCGGGCCAGGAGCACTTCCAGATAGGTCATCCCCAGGATGTAACCGGAAGGAATGACCAGTCGTTTGCCGCGCAGCTTTGCAAGCCCCTTGACTTTGTCTTCAGCATAGGTGATCAGATAGATCCTTTGTTCGGGCATGGGACCGTAGGTCAGGGTGTAGCGGAAGTCCGGATTGATCTGAGGATCCAGGTCCAGGTAATCGAGCGGGTTGGCGAAGACTGTGTCCAGCCTGTTGTTGCGCATCTCCTCGATGATCTCGGGTTTGTTGTCGTAGACCTTGAATTTCACCGCATCATGGTGACCGATGCGGTTGATCACCTCCTTGAAAAACATCTCGGTGGCAATCGTGATGTCGTTGCGGTCGCCTCCGAATAACTGACGCGATAATCCTCCGAAGTAGGCGACTTTACGATCATACGGGTTGTCAGAAAGGATTTCGGCCTTGAGCGGGTGCAATGCTGAGGACAGGATCAGGACGCAGGCGAAGACAAAGCGGGCTCGATACGCTTTGCATTTTTTTCGCGCTGCGCATTTATGCGGATACATGGACGGCATATCGACTGAAGCGGCCACAGTTCTAGGATTGGATGGAGGATTTGCTGATCTGTGCGATGTTCTTTGGTTGCATGAGGTTTTCCAGCTCCTGTGCGCTCATCGGTTTGTAAAAATAATATCCCTGAATGGTCTTGCAGCCATGGGCCCGCAGCCAATCGACCTGCGATTTGTTTTCCGCGCCTTCACCGATGGTCATCATATCCAAATTGTCCGCCAGGGAGATGATGGAGTTGACCACCGCGATGGTGCGCCGGTCGTGGGGTAGCTTGGTGATGAAGGATTTGTCGATCTTGATCACATCCACCGGCAGTTCGGTCAGATAGCTCAGGGATGAAAAACCGGTGCCGAAATCGTCGACGGCAATACGGAAGCCGGTACGCTTCAAGGCGTTGAGAATGGACAGGTTGCTGCCGTCTTTGCTCACCAGCACGTGTTCGGTGAATTCAAGCTGCAGCCGATAGGCTTCAATATCGTGCTCGATCAGGGTCTTTTCCAGACGCTGGACAAAACGCTTGTCGATCAACTCATTACCCGAAACATTGATCGAGACATTGATTTTGAACTTCCAGCGCTGCAGTTGCTTGCACACCTCGGTGAAAACCCAGTCCCCGATCTCTGAGATCAGGCCGGCCTGTTCCGCGATGGGTATGAAACGGGCGGGTGGGATATAACCCCGCTCGGGGTGTTTCCAGCGCAGCAACGCTTCGCAGTTGGTGATGCGCTGGGTATCGAGCTCGAAAAACGGTTGATAGACCAGTTGCAGATCGGATTCGCTGATTGCCTTGCGCAGGGCGCTTTCCAGTTCCAGGTAGT
>JBEVVH010000134.1:0-10111 GCA_040507245.1 Candidatus Thiodiazotropha sp. | reverse complement strand
GGCGCCTACGGCTCGTCGGGTTTCCAGTATCGCCTCGCGACTACCGGGGACTACCCGCCTTCGCTTCGCTTTCCCTGGCTGGCAGCGGATGTTGCCGTCGACTGTGATCGTCAAAGTTCCGGTGCCGACCTCGGTGAGACTGTCAGCATAGGCTGAAGACGCCAGCTTGTCCCGGCTGGCGAGTTGGGAAACGATCACATCATAACTGGAAGGTACCGCAGTGGAATCCGCGGAAACCGTTAATACATTTTCATCCGTGGAGGTGGAGGCGAATGCCGCGAAGCCCGCGGCACTCGTCAGGTCTTCCACGCTACTGCGAAAGGTATCGATTGCGCTCTTGACCAGACCAAAATCGCTGATCTTTGACTCGAGCTGCTGCTCCCTGGTTTGCAGGGTGTATAATGGCTGGCTCTCGATCTCCAACAGTTGGTTGATGATCGAGTTCCAATCCGAACCGGTGCTGATACCCGAAAAACCTATTGTCATAACCCTAAGCCCCCGTGACCCGGTGACCCGGTGAGCGACTCGTTTCATTTATGCCTGGTCGTCCAATAACACGCCGGAAAGCTGCCCGTCACTGGCCTTCTGAACCTGGGAAATAACATGCAAGATCTGTTCCGGCGGTATCTGCCGAACCACCTCGCCAGTATTCGAATCGATGACACGAACCACCGAGCGTCCGGTGTCCTCATCGACGCTGAATTCCAGATTCCTTTGTACCAGTTGATTGAGGTTCTCGACTTTACTCGCCAACTCGGTACGGTCAAGTGCAGTTTGAGCCTGCGCCGCTCCCACCCTTTCGGGTTTCGCAGATTGTAGACTCTCAACCTTGACCTTACTGCCAGTTCCGGGAACTTCACGTTTATAGGCGTATTGGTCAGCCAAATTTGCGATGACGTTTGGCATGATTGAACCCTACCCTATTCAGTTCCATTTTAGCACCCGGGGGCGGGCTGCGCCCCCGGGGCGCGTTCCTTACTGCAGCAGACTCAGCGCCAGCTGCGGTATGGAGTTGGCTTGTGCCAAGGCTGCCACACCGGCCTGCTGGACGACCTGCGAGCTGGTCATTTTTGCAGTTTCGCGGGCGAAGTCTGCATCCATGATGCGTCCGGCTGCTGCGAACTGGGCCTCTTCCATACTGGCGGCTACACGGCCAGCCTGGGCAAGACGACTTTCCAGGGCACCGATGTTGGCGAGTGCGGAGGATACGGCATTCAGGTCGGCATCAACCGTCGCGGTGTTGGAGATCGTAGCTGTACGGGCTGCCAGAGCGGCCACGCTGATATCGATGGTCTGTCCGGTGTTGGCGCCCACCTGGATGGCGCCGCCGCCGAACACTGCCGTGCCGTTGAAGGTCGCACGTGCCAGGGAATCGGTGATTTCAGTTGCCAGAGCGGTGAACTCAGTAGTCATCAGGGTAACCTGGGCGGCGGTGTAGAGACCGCTGCCTGCCTGCACGGAGAGCTCACGTTGACGCTGCATCATCTCGCTCACGCTCTGCAGGGTCGCATCGGCAACACCCAGGAAGGAGGTGCCGTCCGCGATGTTGCGCTGGGCAACGGTCAGACCGCGTGCCTGTGCATTCTGCAGCTGGGCGATGGCCAGACCGGCTGCGTCGTCTTTCGCCATGTTGATGCGAAGACCGGAAGACAAACGCTGGATGGAAGTTTCGAGACTGGACTGGGTTCTGGACAGATTCTTTTGTACAGCCAGAGAATAGACGTTAGTGTTGACAGAAAGTGCCATGACATATTCCTCTATCGAGACCGGTGATGGCATCTATGGTTAAGCGCTCGATCACCGGTGATTTGCATTTGGCGGATATACCATTCAATTTTGGTATTCACCGCCTCCGCTATTTGTAACGGCCCATCCACTCAGAACTTTAACCCGATTTAAATTTTTCCGGCTCGGCCGCCCGAAAAAATAATGATAATAACCTATTGATATATATCTAAATTATTTTTGACGGCGTAAAACCATCCCGGGAAAGAACATCCTATGCTTTTGTTTCCCGGATGAATAGCCCATGATCAGACCGAAATAGCGGTATGAAGCGACTACGGCGCATAACCGAAGCCGCAACTTGATTACCTTGCTCGGGGCGGGGCTGAGAGCGCAGTCGTCCAAGGTCATCCAAACCGCACTGCAGGCGGCGCATCGCGTTCCCGTGCTTCTGCGTGGGTTTGCTGACTCAGGGTTTCCATACACAGTCTGAATCTGGTCAATACGACACAGCGTATGCATGCGTTCCCACGCAGAGCGTGGGAACGAGTCACGGGCTGAAAGGGTGGAATATTGTATGCATTCCCACGCAGAGTGTGGGAACGAGCAAAGAACTAAGTGTGCGGGGATATCAGAGATAATTGAACAGCGACAGACCCTGGACCTTGCTGAAGGTCTGCTGGGCCGCCTGCAGTGCCACCATGTCCTGTTCGAAGCGGCTGATCGCCTCGGCCAGATCCACATCCTCGATCTCCGATTGGGTGGTCTGCATGGTGTAGATGAAATCCTCGTTGACGATCTGCTGACTCTCGATGGCGTTGAGCCGCGCACCGCCCCGGGAACGCACGGCGCTGACGTGCTCCATGGCCGTATACAGATCATCAATAAAAGCGCCGTTGGGGGCGTCTGCCTCAAGTCCTGCGATGACACCGTGGATGGTCTCGAACAGGTTGCGCCGGGTACCGGTGGCGGTCTCGACGTTCATGAACACATCGTAGCCGTTTTCCCGGTCCTGGATCTGACGGGTGGCGGAGATCCTCAGGGAGCGGCTGCCCATGTCCCCGGAATAGCTGAACACGCCATCCGCCGGATTGCTGAACGGCGCATTATCGGCGCTGAAGCCGGCAAATATGTACTCCCCATTGCTGTCCTTGGTATTCGCCAGGCTCATGAGCTCCGCGTTGAGTTCTCTCAATTCGTCGGCAATTGCCTGGCGCGCGCCCGCATTATAGGTGTCGCTCTGTCCCTGCAGTGCCAGCTCCAGCACCCGGGGCAGCATATCATCCACACCCGCCAGGGTGGACTCCTGCAGATCGAGCCTCGCACGGGCCTGATCCGCATTGGCCTGGTACTGTTCCACCTGGCTGATCACTGTGCGCAGGTTCAGCACCTGAGCCGCACCCGGTGGATCGTCACTGGGTGTCTGGATACGCTTGCCATTGGAGATCTGCATTTGCGCTTCGCTGAGCGCCTGTTGCCGCGCCAGCATGCTGGCAATGCCGCGATCGTAGAGCATGGCGGTTGAGATTCTATCCATACACTAGCCTCTTACTGCACTGAGCAGACTGTTGAAAAGGGTGCTGGCCACCGAAATCACCTGGGCCGATGCCTGGTAGGCCTGCTGAAACTGGATCAGCTTGGCGGCCTCCTCGTCCAGGTTGACGCCGGAAATCTCGGCCATGGCTTCCTGGGTGCGCGCCAGCAGGCTCTGCTGGGCGGTCAGATTGAGTTCCGCATAGTGGGTCTTGGAACCTACATCGGAGACCATCTGCACATAGGTTTCATCGAGCGTGGCGGTGCCGGAGAGCATGACATTCAGGTTCTGCAGGGCTTCCAGGCTGAGCGCATTGCGATTGTCGCTGGTACCGCCGGTGTTGTTGCCGATCACAAAGGTGTCGCCATCCGCAGGCACTCCGCTGAGATCGAAGCTGATGCCGCCATAAGCCGCGAAGGTGGCCGCCGGGACCTGCACACCGGCCACGGTGGAGGAATTGGTGTTGTCATACACGATGAAATCGTCGAACGGATCCACCCCGGGCACCGATCCCGGATAGTAGACCTCGAAACCGCTGGTCGCCCCGCCCTGGTCGTCATACACCAGCTGAATCGTACCGCCGGCCAGGGGCAGTCCCACCATGGTGCTGTTACTGGGCTGGGTGATGTTGGCGGTACCGGTGTTGACCGGGTTGCCGTTCGCGTCCACCACAGGCTGGGATTGTACGGGACCCGCAGCCGCCAGACGGCGCACGTCGTTGAACAGCAGGTCGATGCTCTCCGCGGCATTGCGTGTCGGCTGAATGATGAAGGTATCCCCCGCCAGGGCTCCGGCGGCATTGATGGTGATATCCAGACCGTCGACGGTGTTGAGCCCCGCCACCAGGTTCTGTGAAACTCCGCTGGTGGTGTTGGTGAGGACGAAGTTGGTGCCGTCATAGGTCAATTCGTACTCGTCACCGGTCAGGCTGCCGATATCATTGAAATCCGCGGTGATGGAACTACCGTTGCCCGGACGAGGCAGAACCTGCACCGTCCCCTGACTGAACATTGCGGTACCCACCAGTCCCTGCAGATCCAGCCCGAGTTGGTGCTGATTATTGATCTCTTCACTGATACCCAGGGCGACCAGACCCACCCGGTCCTGGGCGGGATCGAGGATCTCGCTGCGAAACTGCAGCATGCCGCCGATTTCACCGCCACTGATCTGATCGGTGATGATCTGGGTGCCGAAGGTATAGTCGAAGGTAATCTCCAGATGACTGGGATCGAGGGTCGACGGCTGGGTGTCGAGGGTCGCGGCACTGGTCGCGATCACCAGGGGCTGGCCCTTTCCGATGAAGACGTTGAACGCGCCGTCGTTCTGCTCCACCACCTGGATCTCGACCCGCTCCGCGAGCTGATTCACCAGTTGGTCCCGCTGATCCAGCAGGTCGTTCGGGGTACTACCGTAGGAGAGCTGGATGTCTGCATTGATCTCCGCGATCCCCTGCGCCAGGCGGTTGATCTCGTTGACCTGGAAGTTGATGTTGTTGTTGAGCTGCTGACGCATGTCCTCGAACTGGGTGTTGAAATAGTGGAATCGATCCACCATCGATTCCGCTTCGGTCATCACCAGCTGGCGGGCCGCCACCGAAGTGGTGGTCGTCGGCCAGACCCTGCAGCGCGCTGAAAAAATTCTGAATGGTGGGCTGCAGCCCGGAATCCGCGTTGGCGACCAGTTCATCCAACTGGCTGGCGCCTTGAAAATAGGCCTCCAGTTCCGATGCAACGGAACTGCTAGCGCGCATCTGCCCGGCCACGAAATCGTTGTAGGAGCGCTTGACCGCCGAACTTTCCACCCCCGTTCCGATGTAACCGACCGGCGTATAGAAGGGATCACGGGTGACAAAATCAACCCGCTGACGGCTGTAGCCTTCAGTATTGACATTGGAAATGTTGTGTCCGGTGGTGTCCAGGGCGATCCGATTGGCGATCAACCCGGAGATACCGATGGATTGCAAACTCACGGCACTCGCCTCCTTATAGGGTTATATCGGCTGCTGGGACGAGCCCTTGAACCGATCCACGGCCGCCTGCATCTCCGGCCCCTGCATCACCTTGAGGATCTTCTCGGCGTAGTTCGGGTCGGTGGCGTATCCGGCGTCCTGCAAGGCCTGGAAATAGGCTTCGCTGTCCTGGGTGTTTTTCAAGGCCTGCTCATAGCGGGGGTTCTGCCTGAGAAAGGCCACGTAGTCCTGAAAACTCTCCTCGTAGGAGGGATAGCAACGAAACGGTTCCCGCCGGCGCACCGCCACATCCTGGGTATATTCCAGGGTCTCCTTGCGCACCTGCTCCCCGGTCCAGCGCTGATCCGCCTTGATACCGAACAGGTTATGACTGACACCGCCCTGTGCATTGGGCATCACACGGGCGCCCCAGCCAGTCTCCAGAGCGGCCTGTGCCAACAGCGCCTGTGGATCCAGCCCGAGCTCCGAGGCGGCGCTTTCAGCGGCCTGCCACAAACGACTGACGAACTCCTCCGGGGATTCGATCGGCGCCGTGACGGATGCGGATTCATCGTCGGTCGTATCGTCCGGGGAGACCGCATCGACACGGGACATCGCAGCGCCAGCCATCCGCGCCGGGTTACTCCAGTAGGGCTGCAGACCGGACAGTGGCGCCGACTCGGACGCCTGGGCGCCACCGATATGACGCTGCAGCATCTCGCTGAGACCCATGCCCCGTTGCTCTGAAAGATGCAGCGCCAGCTGCTGGTCATACATGTCCCGCACGAACTTGGTCTGTTTGGAGTCGAGCAGCCCGTCCCCGAAACTGGTCTGGCGCATCTGCTTGACCATCATCTGAATGAACAGGGACTCGAACTGACGGGCCACCTTTTCACTGGCCCCGGCCTGGTCATCCCGGGCTTCATGGCGCAATGCCGCGAGGCCGGAAAAATCGTTGTAGACCGAGCTCGACAGGGTGTTCATCAGATCACCACCAACTCCGCACGCAGAGCGCCCGCCTCTTTCAGTGCTTCAAGGATCGCCACCAGATCGCTGGGCGCGGCGCCCACCTGATTGACCGCCCGAACCACTTCGTCCAGGGTGGCGCCAGGGTTGAACATGAACATATGGTTCTGCCCCTCCTCAGTCACCGTGACATCGCTCTGAGGCACCACCGCAGTGGTCCCGCGAGAGAAGGGTCCAGGCTGGGAGACCGCCGGGTCTTCACTGATGCTCACCACCAGATTGCCGTGAGAGACTGCGGCCGGATAGACCCGCACCTGGTTGTTGATCACCACCGTACCGGTACGGGAGTTGATGATCACTTTCGCAGACGCGGTGCCCGGCATCACCTCGAGTTCCTCGAGCATCGCCACGAAGGTCACCTTCTGGCCCGGATCGAGGGGCGCGTTGACCTGGATGGAGGTCGAATCGATGGCCTTTGCGGTTACCGGACCGATGGTCAGGTTGATGGATTCGGCCACCCGCATTGCGGTGGTGAAATCCCCGTCATGCAGGTTCAGGGTGAGCCTGGGCGCCCGGTTGAAACTGTTGGGCACCTCGCGCTCCACGCTGGCGCCATTCGGGATGCGTCCGGTGCTGGGAATATTCACCGTCAGCTTGGAGCCGTCCTGCCCTTCCGCGCTCAGACCGCCCACCACCAGGTTACCTTGGGCCAGGGCATAGTTGTTGCCGTCCGCACCTTTCAGGGGCGTCATCAGCAGAGTACCGCCGCGCAGGCTCTTTGCATTACCCATCGATGAGACGGTGACATCGATCTTTTGGCCCACCTTGCTGAACGGCGGCAGGTCGCCATGCACGATGACCGCGGCGACGTTTTTCGGTTTGATGTTTGTGCCTTCGGGAATCTGCACGCCCAACTGGGAGAGCAGGTTCTTCAGACTGTTGATGGTGTAGGGGGAGTCGGTGTCCTTGTCACCGGTGCCATCGAGCCCCACTACCAGGCCGTAGCCGATCAACTGGTTGTCGCGCACACCCTGGATCGATGCCAGGTCCTTGATCCGTTCCGCCTGCACGGCGGGAGCGATGACCAGAACCAGCAGTGCGCTGATCAAAGTTCTTATCAGAAAAGCCTTCATGTCTGCATTCCTCAGAAGGGGGACAGCACGCTGTTGAACAAGCGTGACAGCCAACCCATGGAATTGGCGTCAGCCAATGCGCCTTCGCCTTTGTAGGTGATGGTGGGATCGGCGATGCGGGTCGAGTCGACGGTGTTGGTCGGGCTGATGTCGCTCGGACGGATAATGCCGGAGAGGCGTACATACTCGGTGCCCTGGTTGATGCCAATGCGTTTTTCACCCCGTACGTAGAGATTGCGATTGGGCAGCACCTCGATCACGGACACGGTGATGCTGCCGCTCAGGGCATTGCTCTGGGTGGCGCTGCCGTCGCCGCTGAACTGATTATCCGCACCGAGCTCGAAACCCAGGTTGACGTCCTTGTTGTCGGCGATCGGCATGAAACCCGGCACGTTGAACTGCATCGCCTGGCCGAACAGGATCGGGTTGGTGATGCTGTTGCTGGAACTCTTGTTGGTGGAGGTGGTGGCCGACTTGTTGGCCTGGGTGCTCTCCACCAGGTTCACGGTAATCAGGTCGCCCACGCGACGCGCGCGGATGTCTTCTAACCAGGCCTGTTCATAACCTGACTGATAGATGGAACCGTCGCCGCTGGGAGCCGGCGGCGGCATGACCGGGCGGATCGGCGCATAGGCAGCGTCCCGCACCGGGTTGCTGTTCGTGCAACCAACCAGGAGCAGCAGCAGTGCCGGCAGCAGATAAAAGGTTATGCGAGTGCCCATCAGAGTGTCATCCGGTTAGAGTTGCTGGTTCACGTAGGAGAGCATTTCGTCGGTGGTGGAGATGGCCTTGGAGTTCATCTCGTAGGCCCGCTGGGTCTCGATCATATTCACCAGTTCCTCGACCACGTTGACGTTGGAACTCTCCAATGCGCCCTGGATCAGGGTGCCGGTACTGTCGGTGCCGGGGACCGCGGTATTCACACCGCCACTGGCGTTGGTCTCGCGGTAGAGATTGTCACCGATGGGCTCCAATCCCTGCGGATTGACGAAATAGGCCAGTTCGACCTGACCGATCTGGGTCGGGGTGTTGTTGCCCGACACCAGCACCGAAACCACGCCGTCTGAGCCCACCGTCAGACTGGTGGCATTGGTCGGCACGGTCATCGCGGGCTGCAGTTCGTAACCGTTGGGGGTGACGATGTTGCCGTCCGCGGTGAGACTGAAGGTGCCGTCCCGGGTGTAGACGATGTTGCCGTCCGGGTGCAGCACCTGGAAATAACCCTTGCCCTGGACTGCCACATCGAGGGAGTTTCCAGTCTGCACGATATTGCCCTGGCTGTGTTCCTTCTGGGTGGCCACCACCCGCACGCCGGTGCCGACCATCAGACCGGAGGGCAACTCGGTATTCTCGGAAGACTGGGCACCCACCTGACGCAGGTTCTGGTAGATCAGGTCGTTGAACACCGCCCGGTCGCGTTTGAAGCCGGTGGTGTTGACGTTGGCGAGATTGTTGGAGATGACAGACATGTTGGTCTGTTGTGCATCCAATCCGGTTTTAGCGATCCAGAGTGCCGGGTACATAATCGATTCCTCGTAGCCTTAGATTTCGTCGTCACGCATGACGGCTTTGCAATATATTCAGCAAAAGTCCTGCCAGACTCAGCTCATCTTCATGATGCTGGCCGAGGCGTTGTCCATCTCCTCGGCGGTTTTCATCATCTTCACCTGCATCTCGAACTTGCGGGACAGCTCGATCATGTTCACCAGTGCGTCCGCCACGTTCACATTACTGCTCTCGATCATCCCGGGAACCAGCTGGGTGTCGGCATCCGCAGCCGCCTGGGTGCCATCGCGCAGGCGCAGCAGACCGTTCTCATCTTTCAGAAGCTGATCCGCAGTCAGATTAACCATCTTGATACGGTCGATGATTGCGAGCGCATCCGGGGTGGCCCCTTCCGGAAGAATGGTGATGGTGCCGTCCGGCGCGATCTCGAGATTCTCGAAAGGCGGCAAGGCGATCGGCCCGCCGTTGCCGATCACCGGCAAACCCTGGCCGTTGGTCACCAGGCCGTTGGCATCCACCTTGAGATCACCGCGCCGGGTATAGGCTTCGGAGCCATCCGGCGCCTGCACAGCGAAATACCCCTCACCATTGATCGCCAGATCGAGGGAGTTAGCGGTGGCCTGCAGACTGCCCTTGTCAAAATTGATATCCGGACGCTCGTCGAGTGCATAGACACGGGTGGGATAACCCGCACCAAACACCGGCATGCTGCGGAACTGGTTGAAGTCTTCCATGAACCCAGGGGTGTTCACGTTCGCCAGATTATTGGAATTGTTGGCCTGTGCGATCAGCGTCTCTTTGGCGCCGCTCATAGCGACATAAAGCATGCGATCCATGGGTGGGCTCCTGTCAAACTTTCATCATCAGATGGTGTTGACAGGAATACGGCAAATATCAGGCCTACTTTATTAAAAAGTTATGAGTTTTGAGTTTTAAGTGTTTAGTTACTCGTTCCCACGCTCTGCGTGGGGATGCAGACCCGGGGTTGTGTGTACCACCCAAGGTGATGTTTTCTCGTTCCCAGGCGATGCGTGGGACGAGAGAAAAAAGGTCAGCTGGTGTAGTGTCCCGAATAGATCCTATATTTTATGAGCGATTCTGGAATGATGTACCAATTCTTACTGAATGGAACCCCGGTCCTGCGGACAACATGAAGTGCTTACGATGGCGCTAAAATGTTTACCACGAAGAACACGAAGCACACGAAGGGTGAGGGTGTTCAAAACTCTGTGTCAACCAGATGTCACAGTGCCATGTGGTCTTCTAGCCGCCCCTCAAAATGTATTGCCAGTTGTGACA
>JBEVVH010000133.1:0-10158 GCA_040507245.1 Candidatus Thiodiazotropha sp. | reverse complement strand
TGGCGCCTACGGCTCGTCGGGTTTCCAGTATCGCCTCGCGACTACCGGGGACTACCAGCCTTCGCTTCGCTTTCCCTGGCTGGCAGCGGGTGTGCGGATTGCCCATGAGTTCATGCTCGATGAACCAGGGACCCGCAGCCATGTGGCCGCTGTTGCAGTAGACGATGGCGGGCTGATTGGTGTCGACCCCACTGATCGCCAGGATGGTGCGATAGGCATCCGGGGAGTAGAACTTCACGGCGGATCCATCCTGACGATAGAGCACATCCGGGGGTACGGATTTCGAATCCTGAATATGCCCGTAGGCGTACACATAGTCCTTCTTGGAAAAGCCGTAGTGCTGAGCCGTGCTGCGGGCATCGATGAGTTGTACCGATGCATCCCGCCGTACGATCTCCTCTGGGGTCGCCGCCAGTTCCGGATGCACGGTGCGGGCTTTCCAATCCCCTGTCCGGGCCACCCCGGGCGCCACCGAAAACTCATGACCATCGGCAATCCAGGCGGCAAGACCGCCATCCAGCACGGACACCTGATCCTCACCTCACCGAAATATCTCAGCTGCCAATACAGCCTGAGCCCCTCATCCACCGCCTTGGCACTGACGCCACTGGATACGATCACCATCGGCTTTCCGGAATCAACGCCTGCCTGCTGCATCAGGGTCTCGAAACGAGATGGCTCCGGCACCAGGTATTTCACGGTTTGACCGTCGACGAGTTTGTCACTCCGCACCGACGGATAGGCCACTGGAAGACTGTTTGCAATGTGCCCGCCGATCCGGGTCACAAGCCTGCCCCCGGTTTTCTCATCAATATCGACTTCCGGCTGAGTGGTGAAGGACTCCGTATCAGAGCGGATGTCGATGATCTGGACTTCGGCCTGATTGCGGGCCAGCCACTGGGTATCCACCACCGGGCCCGGAAGTTCGACGGCCCACACTTCCGTCCAACTCAATACGCAGAGAGTTAAAATTCCAAAGTACGATTTGCAGTCCTGCATCAGACTTCTCCTTGTTTTGATGATTCATTTATCCGTAATGGACAGGTACTTCATTGCACCGATGATGGCGATTCATCAGGCTGATGACCTGAGAGCCTGGCGGTGCCTGGGTCACTGGGATGTGAGACAGCCATGCTACCGGCGACAGGAGGTCGCGATATGAGATCGCGCCGTCGACAGATGTACAAACCCGATAGCGGACGTGAGAAACCCTGGGTATCGAGACTGAGTCAGTACAATAACCCTGGCCAGGGTATGGCACCCTATAGGCATCCATCATTGACGATGAGGAAAGCGTTTGTTGATCAGGTGGATTCAGCATTCGGAAAGCAGTTCCGGTATTCCATTGCAAGATCGAGTGGCGGACAATGCTAACAGGAACTAAAATCACATGTCCAGCGTGGTTATTCCGGGGTGATGAAGCGGCACTCACTGAACCCGAACTTTTTGTTCACCGCTATTTCGTGACATGATGTCTAAACCACAAGGATCCAGATAACTACAAAAATCGACACATGGCAGTACCCACATCACTATCCAACCCGGCCTCACTTAGCCACTTCCGCGATCTGATTGACCAACCGACAGCGTCTTTCACACCCTGCTTGCGCGTAGGGATTCCTCCATCAATAACCGTGATCAATTCCAATGAATCCTTCCTTTCTTGAATTACCGGACATCATCAATGAACTGCGTCGATTGGGACGATCAAAGGCGACAGGGTCGTTTTACATCGTCAGTGACGAACAACACTCCGCCACCGTGGACCTGGAAGCGGGGCGTATCATTTTACTGCGTTGCCGGTTACGCTTCGGCGAGCAGGCAATTCCCCTGATCGCCAAGATCAAACGGGGTTCGTTTCGCTTCGAACCGACCCAGAACTTCATTCGTAAAGAGGATTACGATGATAATGAGTCTGTGTTTCAGCGCATCTTATCGGCCTACAAAAGCGCCCCTGCATCGCATCAACCCGCCGCCAGACCGACCCAAGTCGCGCAAGCTCCAAGGCCGTCCTCTGCCTTGCGAATATCCGCGAATCAAAGGATGCTCATTGAGCAACTCTTGATCGCCGAGCTAGGCCCGATGGGCAGTGTCGTTATGGAGTCCGTGCTCGCATGTCGAAGCCAAAATGCGGTATTCGAGGTGATCCGCGACGAAGCGGATGACGCCACCCTCGCCGAGTCATTGACGACCCGGGTCAGATCGATCCTGGATGCATCCTAAATAACAGACCGGCATCCCGAAAAGAACTGGCAAGCGAATCGTCAGATCGCCTGTTTCTCCACGACCCTGAGATGTGAGCCTGCACGATTGTGGAACATGCCTTGCCACTTCGTTCGCTCAACCGCTTTCTGCTGTGTGCACTGAGGGCCTCCTGTCACTGGGTCACTGAACGCACAGCAGCCGGACACCAGGTATTCATATTTCACGATATCCGCAATCCCTGCGAAGAGATGAAGGCCTAGTGCAATCGGTGATTATTAACCCGGCCACCAAATATGTCGTATTCAGCCGAAGCGTGACTGCCTGCAGCAAGGCATCAAAACGCCACTGTAGCCCCCCTACAGTCAGTTTTGATGCCTTGCTGCAGGCAGTCACGCTTCGGCCTGTCCCTTTTAATTTCATAATGTTAGGGGCTTCAAGCATACCCTTGCTCTGCGTTTTGGCTCTTGACAAGGCAGCGACCCTTCTCCGCGAGCCACGCCCGAAGGAAGTACCCTTGGGGTGAGCCTTGATCAAGGACATGCTTGAAGCCCTGAATACGACATATTTGGTGGCCGGGTTAATAACACTTGAACAGTGCTACGGTGATAAGTAATAGTCTGTCAACATCAACAACATCGTCGACTAACAGAAATGTCTTCACACCCCTGTTTTCAGCTGGATACACCCGAGGAGGCCAGGGATTGGCACGAAAATGCGATCAAAGTACTGGATCAACATGGGATTCCACCGGCTCCGGTGTGCCATTTGATCGCCTACCAGTACGTCAGCGGCCGCGATGAGACGCTGTCGAAACGTATCGACCAGAATATTGCCAGCCGGGCCTCGATCGATGGTTATCTGTTCCGCCACCTTTTCGAGGAATTGTATCTCGACGAGGACGGCCCCCAGCAGATGGACGAACACCTTTCGGACCTGCACCACCTGCTCTACCAGGTTCTGCAGGGTGTTTCCGCCGCCTGCAGCCACAACAAGCTGTTCGATGAAACCCTGCGCCAGCAGAGCGAGGCTTTGGATGCCAATCCCAGTGTGGAGGACCTGCGTTCCATTGCCAGTAAACTGCTCGAGGCCACTACCCGCTCCATCCAGAACAATCGCGTGATGCAGGAGCAGTTGCAGAGCGTCGAGCAACAGACTCAGCACCTGCAGGAGGAGGTTCAGAAACTGCGTGACGAAGCCTCCACCGATCCGCTCACGGGCCTGTACAACAGAAAGGCCCTGAGCCAACGCATGCAGGCCCTGCTGGAGTCGGCCAGGACGTCCGGGGGCGATGCCTTCAGTGTACTCATGCTCGACATCGATCACTTCAAGCGCTTCAACGACTCTTTCGGCCACATCATCGGGGATGAAGTGATCCGGCGGGTGGGCAAAACCATGAGAGAGTTGCTGCGGGAAGAGGATTTCCCTGCTCGCTACGGCGGAGAGGAGTTTACCGTGGTGCTGCCCTCAACCCGGATGGACACAGCGGTTGAGATTGCCCGGCAAATTCACCAGGCCGTCGCGAAACTGTCACTGGTCCGCCGCAGCACCAAGGAACGACTTCCCGGCATCACCATCTCTGTAGGCGCGGCCCAGATGCGGCCGGGAGACACCTGCGAGACCCTGTTGGAACGGGCAGACCAGGCGCTCTATCTGGCCAAGGAAGGGGGTAGAAACCGGGTTGTCACCGAGGCGCAGATCAGCTACATGTAATGATCTGCCGAACACACACTTCAACCTCTGGCCGACGATCGTGTGGCCGCCATCCATCGCACATACGAACAGGCTTCCAGGGGAGCAGATGTCATTCGGATCCAACCGTGTTAGCGCCTTATTTTAATATAAAAATCAGCGTATTGAAGCTACAGCTCCACTCATTGGCATGAACGGGTCAGCGGCCTTAATCGATAAAGTCCTGAATTTCAGCAAATTCGTCCAAACAGCGTTAAGATTCCAGGCGTCAGGCCGATCCATTTAGCGGCTACCATTTTACATTGGAGAGAGATTATGGACGTTTCCGGGGTTGGCGCCTCTTCGATTACCGCACTGACCAACACAGCCACTCAGCCTGCCACCGAAACCGGTGTCGCCATGCAGAAGAAAATGATGGAGATGCAGAAAGAGATGGCCGCCCAGCTGATCTCATCGATCGAGCAGAGTGCCCCCAAACCCAAGGCATCCGGACCTATAGGCGGTAATATCGACGTAATGGCCTGATTACAGGACATTTCTGCAAACCACGCTCACCCGGCATGGCTGACTTGGCATGCCGGGTGCTGTGTCCAGAGCATTACCCAACCTGTTTTCGCTGATCCTTCCAGGGTGCGACGCTTCTGTGCCTGCAACACCGTGGGTGCCGCATGCGTCCGAATCCAAAGGGTTAAAACAACAGGCAGAACGGCCGATACATAAGCAGATGCGAGTGCAGGGAATACCGCAACAACACCCAGGGACTTAGGTTGTCACGAGTTACCCCTATCCGAAGTCACTGAGGACTGAAGTGCATTTCACAACGCTTCTCATCCAACCGCCCGGTATTGATTCCCAATTGCTGAATCTGATGCTCGCGCCAGAAAAATTTCAGGTATCGAGCGCCGAATGCGGACTGGAAGCCTGGAACCTGATCCTCACCACCCAGCCCCCCGATCTGGTGATCCTTGATGCCGATATGCCTCACAGCGGCGATATTCGCATCGGCGCGGTTCAAATCCTTGAATCGATGTCGAACCGCCCCGCCTGGAAAAACACAGCCAAGCTGTTGCTGACCTCCCACCAGACTCCGACTCTGCTGCAACAGGCAAAAAAGGCGAATATCGACGCGGTGATCCTCAAACCCTACGACCCACGCCGGTTCATCAACGAGGTATTCAACATTCTCAACCGACTGCTTGAAACGCACATCAGTGAAGTCAACAAACAGCATGTCCGGCTTGGCACCCTGATGAAGGAGGTCATCACTTCGGGGAAAACCTCCTCCAGCGAAAAAATGCAGCGGACGCTCAACAGAATACCCGATGCCATTGAAAAGCACTTCCGTTATGAAGAGCAGTTCATGTCACAGCACAACTATCCGGCGTTTCTCGAACATCACAAAAACCATGGCGTTCTGCTGGCGAAGGCCCGCTCGATCACCAATGTACCCGGGACCTGTAAGGTCAGTATGGTGACCGAGCAGATCGACCGGCTCAAAGATGAACTGTTTCAAGATATCGACGACGACCGCAAGTACATCGCCTTTCTCCACCAGTTGCAGGCCGGTCTGGCACTGCGTGCTGCATAAGTGGCGCCAGGTAAGCTCATTGAAGTGAACAGGATTTGTGGGTTTAGAGGGAATGCTCCACTGCCCGCCAGGAAAAAAGCTCACTCCTGTCCGAGCAACGGCAGGACCATCTCATCGAACACCTGATCATCGAACACACCCCGATGCGCCCCCGCGACCCGGCCGTCCTTACCAAACACCACGGTGTAGGGAATCATGCCGGTTTCGTTTCCCCAGGCCTGCAGCAGCGAACGACCCGATTCGGCCCCGGCCACCAGCACCGGATAGTTGATCTGCAGCGAGCGTTGCACATTCTTCAGGCGGCGCGCCTCGTCGAGGCCCAACCCAACCACCTGGATCCCCCGGTCCGCGTAGGTCTTCTGGTAATTCACCAGGTGACGGATCTCGCTCAGACAGGGGGAACACCAGCTCGCCCAGAAATTGAGCAGCACGACCTTCCCACGCCACTGGTTCAGACGCTGGGCCTCACCGTTCAGATCGGGAAACGCATCATCGGGCAGAACCGGCCGATCCTGCTGCGTGGCCCAACCCGGTAACGCGGTCAGAATCAGCAGACCGATCAGCAACACACTACCGGCTGAAACACTCGCGAATCCGGCAAGTCTTCCCGGATAGGGCTCAGGGCGCATCGGCCTTGTCCATCAGGTGCCAGACTATCTGATAGCGATCGGACAGTGCGTTCATGTAGCCGGTCAGTTGCTGGCTGATCCACAGCTGACGTACCCGGTCCCGCACCGACAGGTAGTTTTTCTGCCCCCCCGGACGACGTTCGAGAATCGTCACCAGGTGAAATCCCATGGGGGTTTCGACCACCGGGCTGATCTCGTGATCCTGTAATTGATTCAGCGCCTGTTCCAGGGCCGGATAACCACGCCCCTCCACCTGCCATCCCATGTCGCCCCGATGCTCACGGCCGTATGGATCGATGCTGTAGCGGGCCGCCAGTTCGAACAGGCTTTCACCCTGATCGATCCGTTCGCGCAGGGACTCCGCATCTTCCCTGGTGGCGCTGACCAGCTGCCCGATATGCCGTCGCTCCTCGATGCGGCCGATCTGCGGATGGGTTTCGTAATAGGCCCGTAAGGCCGCTTCGTCGGCGGTCCACTCCTGCTGCTTGCGTTCCATCAGCAATGCCGGGAGCCGCTCTTTGGCAAAGGCTGCCAGTTTGTCGCTCACATCCACTCCAACCGCTTCAGCGGCCCTGGCCACGGTGACCAGCTCAGCGCGCTTGTAGAGCTGTTCACGCACCCACTCAGGATTGCTCGGCGGCTGGGGCTGATCCGCGATCAGCTCGGCATAGGTGATCCGCAGACCATCCCCTTGCAGCAAAACCGTATCCAGCGGGATCGCGCCTGCCTGAATCCGACCTTCGTAAACTTCGATTTGGTAGCGATCACGCAACGACTGAATGGTGTGGTAGCACAAGGCCCGGTACTCATCCGCCAGGTAGGCGGAACGGGCCGCCGCCAGACCATCCGGGTCGCCGGCGAACTGGGCCTGCATATCCGCCTGAACCGATTCCGGCAGGCTGAGCTTTTCACGCAAGCGGTCCATGTAGTGGCGATACAGCAAGCCGAGGCGGAAATCCTCCAGCTCCTTGAGGTAGACGGGATCCTCATCGAGTCCGAGGCGCACAGCCTCCAGGCTCAACAGGCGGGCAGCGACCAGGCGTTGCAACATGTCGCCGCGCAATGCGGCCTGGTCTTTCTCATCCATACCGGGCACCCGGTCCGCAAAGGGGAAGCTCGAGAGAGCGGACTCCAGGTCCGTCGCAATCACCTGGAGCGGTCCGACGCTCACCAGGACATCGGATTCCGCCACCGCATGACAGGGTGAGGCCAGGGCGATGGCCAGCGTCAGCAGGCCGGTTTTGAGTAACTGTCTGGGTTTCATCGAATGGGTCCTGAACCGCATGAACGGGGAAAGCAGACTTCCCCCGTTCATGTCATTTCAACTCAGCAAGCCCGGCCCAAGAGCTGGGCACAGATTTTCTGGCTTTAGTCCTGAGGAATCTTACCGCCTTCGTCCGGAGCACTAGCATGCATCCAGGAGACTGCGGAGTCGTAATCCTCAAGGATCGACTTGCCTTTCCACACATGCTCCTCATCGTCCGCGATGAACGGCACACCGTTTTCATTCACCTCGTGACAGGCGGCACAACGGAACGGACTATGGGAGCCGTCCGGGTTGTATTGAGGTGCCTGACGATAGGTGGTGACATCGGTTCCGGGGGTAACCGGATAGAGTCCGTGGATCGACTGATGACAGGACTGGCAGGCGAGACCCGCATGGCCCTTGGAGTAGCGCATCAGGCTGTGCTTGCCCGGCTGGTTGATCGGGAAGGCGACGCCACCCTGACCCTCGACAAAGGGCGCGGCATGGCAGTCGGCGCAGTGCGGGGCACCGGGGGACAGCCAGTAGTCACGGCCCTTGGTGGCGGCATCGTAAGGCACCGCGGCCGCTCCGGTGGCACCCTCGGGCAGTGTCAGGGAGGCGATGTCCACCGCCGGATTAGCGGACAGGGGCACCACGCTGATATCCCCGTCCTCGTCCTTCGACACCATGGGTCCGTTACCCTTGAGCGCGATCACCGCGATGTCGGGCACCAGACGTTCCTTGGCCCAGGTCAGCAGGATCCCGGATTCACCTGCGGTGTCCTGGCCCTTGGCGTTGAGCACCACCTTGGGATCGAGATACTTCTCCTCCAGCACCTTGCGGCTCACACCGATGGCCTCGGCAATCTCGTCCAGGGACTTGTTGCGCAGGGTCGCGCCTTCCTGCTTGAAGGCGTTGCTCAGGTTGTCACGCTGGTAGAGTTCCCGGCTCAGCTGATTGTGGCAGTTGGTGCACCACAGACCCTTGCCGCCCTCGTCATTGCCGATCTGGGAGACATTCGCCTGCAGCCATTCGCCGACGGAGTTGAGGTGCTCGGGGGTGCCGACACCGTCCTTGTCCTTGCCCGGATTGGAGTGCACGTCGCGCCCCACATAGCAGCCACCGGCGGCATCCCGGTTATCCTTGTCCGCATAGGCGTTCTTGCCGTCCGGGGTGATCGGGTACTCGTTCATGTTGCCGTCCTGACGGTGCGCCGGGTGACAGCCCTGGCAGGCGGCGGTGCGACCCTGGGAGTCGGGCATGGGCACCACGGTCTGATGCACCGTATGGATTGCCTGGGTCAGGGGTGGTACGGACTTCTCCTCACCGGTCTTCTTGTCCTTGAAGGTTTTCGCGCCCAGCACACCGATGACGTTGTCCGCGTGACACTTCTGGCACAGCACCGGGTCACGGCCGATGCGGTTCATCACGGCGCGGCTGTTCGGGTCGTAGTTCTTCAGGAACTCGGTACCGTTCTCATCGTCGTGCATCTCCAGGATGGAGACCGAGGTGGCTTTCAGGTTGGCCATCCAGTCACTTGCGCCGAGACCTTTCCAGAAGGCCCGTTCCTGTTTGTACAGGGTGTACTTGTCGCCATTGGCCGTGTCGTTGCTGTGGCAGTTGGCGCAGTTGGGCACATCGATCGGGTTGGTGCCGACAAAGGTGATCGGCTTGCCGCTGTGGCTGTCGAGCACCGGTGCGCCGCTGTCCGCATCCACCAGGCTCACCCAGGCCTCCTGGAAGGGCTGGATATCGCTCTCCACCAGGGTCAGAGGATCCTTGGCCGCGACACTGTCGTTGAACGGGGTCAGGGGCAGGCCCAGGGCATCCCAGATACCCGGATTGGTGAGCACGATGGGCACGTTATCCAGCACCGGGGACTTGGTGAAGACGATGGTGCCGACCTCGCCGGTATAGTGCAGATGACCGCCTTTCATCGGGCTGGCCACGGCCGCGCCGCCCGGACCGTTGTCCCGGGGCACTGGAACCTGAATGCCAACGTAGGCCTTTTTCGCATCCGCGCTGGTGGATTCCGGGTTGCTGCCCTTCAGATCCTTGTAGACGTACAGATGGGTGAAATAGGCGTTGGCCACGCTCTCGTTCTCACCATAGGTTCCGTCGCCGTTAACGTCGTAGGGCACATCCCAGTACTTGAGCTTGTTGCCTTCCGAATAGTTGTTGTCGATGTGGCCGTACTCAAGCTTGAAGCGTTTTTTGCCATCCACCAGCACAGCCGGATCCTCGGGATCGGCCTCAACCAGCTCCGGATACTTACGCTTGCCGGTGGCGGTCTTGATCACCTGGGACTGGACCGAGTTGTAGGGGGGCAGTACGCAGCAGTAGGTGAAATCGAAACCGGTACAGTGCATACCGAGCTCGTAGTTGATGGTGATGTTGTAATCGTTTTTCGGCTTGCCGGGGTCTTCCGCCACCATCGGACCCTGGTAGCTGATGGGCCCACCCGACTCCATGGCGGGTTCCGCCATCGACGGTTTGGCTTGCGCTTCGAAGGCTGCCTGATTGGACTGCTGGGTGGTACAGCCTGCCAGGAAAGTCAAGGCAAACACTGTTGAAAGTATGGTTATTCTAACCATGAGAATCCTCCCTTGGATAATGGGATCCTCAGACTGCGAGGGGTGGGTAAACAATGCGTTTGTCCCCTCTTGTTCGTCTCTAGTTATGGCGAGGGGCTTGGTTAATCATTACAGATAGTAACCATCCCCCGGCAAAGCCGGGGGCTTTCGCTGTGAACCGCTCAAAGCGGTCTATTTAACGGAGCCTATCGGCTCCTTGAGCCCCCC
>JBEVVH010000132.1:0-10212 GCA_040507245.1 Candidatus Thiodiazotropha sp. | reverse complement strand
GGCGCCTACGGCTCGTCGGGTTTCCAGTATCGCCTCGCGACTACCGGGGACTACCAGCCTTCGCTTCGCTTTCCCTGGCTGGCAGCGGCGGTATGAAGGGCTTGAGTTGTTCGATACTATCGTCGTCGATGGGCAGGTAGCCCTTGTAGCCGGTATCCCGGAAAAAGGCCGCGCCTTCCGGAGTGGCGGGAAAGCTCTTCAAGGCACGTTCCAGGCGACCGATTTTCTCCTTGCCCAGACGCTCGTGGGCCAGGGTCATCAGGTGCGGCACCTTGACCTCGGTGGGCATCACCCGAATATGCTCACGTACATCCTCCGGTACCTGTTTGAGGGGGGTGTAGGTGCTCAATGCCGCATCCAGATCGCCCACCGCCACTGCGGCGATCGCCGCGCCGTGGGTGGTTTTCTCCAGCACCAGGAAATCCCGGTCCGCCACCAGCCCCTGTTCACGCAACCAGCGTAATCCACCGATGGCCGACACGGAGAGCCGGTTGGGCAGGCCGATGCGCTTACCGCGAAAGTCCTCCACACCGCGGATGGTGGAATTTTTGCTCAGCACGAACACCGGCTGCAGGGCGGTGTCGTAGCGCACCAGAGGCACATACCCGGCATCGAGACACATCACTCCGAAATGGGGTCCGGTGATCAGCAGGTCGAATTCACCCGCCAGGGAGTCCCGCTGGAACTGGTCATAATTCGCCGACGTGTAGATATCGATGGGCTGGCCGACGCCTAACTGCAGGTGCTGACGCAACGGCTGATGGGTCTTGATCAACGCCAGGGTGCTGTTGAAGGGCATGATCCCGAGGCGCAACGGCTCCACCGGATCGGCCGCGGACAGGGGAAACCACCAGAGACACAGAACCAGGAGATGAATAAAACGTACACCGATCCCACGCAATGAGCGGAATCGCACGAATACTTCTGATGAGTTTTTGAACATAGCAGCCTCATCGGCAACAGACTGATTTTATTGAGCGGTCCATTGCTCACAGGCAGCAATAAAAAGTCTAGCACGGGAACGGTGCGGGGTTTTTCGTGCAACTAAAGATTTCACCTTTGATCAAAAAAACCAAAATTTCACTCTTGACAGAAACAACTGAATTTTTATACTGGCCCTATGGAACTTTCACCGGTCACGCAACGCTTCGTACTTCACTGGGGTGAAATGGGCACCCGCTGGGGGGTCAATCGCACAGTCGCGCAGATCCATGCCCTGCTGTATCTCTCGGAGCGGGCACTCACCGCTGAGGAGATCACCGATACCCTGGGCGTGGCACGGTCCAACGTGAGCAACAGCCTCAAGGAACTGCTCTCCTGGCGTCTGGTCAAGGTGGTGCATATCCTGGGCGACCGTCGGGATCACTTCGAGACCTCCAAGGACGTCTGGGAACTGTTCAAACTCATCGTCGAAGGCCGCAAACAGCGGGAGATCGAACCCACCCGGGAGGTGCTCAAGGATCTGCTGGACAGCCCCGACCTGAAGCAAGAGTCAGCTGAAACCCGCAAGCGCATTGAGGAGACCCAGCAGTTCATCAGCATCATGACCCACTGGTCGGACGAGATGCTGCGGCTGGAACCCGAGACTCTGATGAAGGTGATGAAGCTGGGCGCACGGATCAGCAATCTGGTGCGTCGCGAAGGGAAATCTTAGGTTTTTTTTGCTTTGCAATTTCCTTTATTACTGAAATTTCTGATTAAATGGGAGAACATCATGGATTCGAAACACTACCCACTCGAATTTCTCTACGACGGTCATTGCCCCATCTGCTGCGCAGACGTGGTCCGTCTGCGCAAGGCCGACCGCCATCAGCGGCTGGTATTCATCGATGTCACCGCCGAGGATTTCGACCCCCAGGGATACCAACGCACACGGGAGGCACTGCTCGCCCGGATCCATGCCCGCAGGGCGGACGGGGTGATCGTCGAGGGGCCGGAAGTCTTCCGCCTCGCTCTGGATGCCGTCGACATGGGCTGGCTGGCCGCACCGACCCGCTGGCCGCTGTTTTCTCAGGCCACCGAGATCGGCTACTCCTGGTTCGCCCGCCACCGCAGTTCGATATCCCGTCGTCTCAATGGTCTGTTCCCCTCGCTTTACCCATCCTGTGACACGAGCTGCGGCGTCAAGTCTTCTCCCGTGCCAGCCCATGCCAAGGACGGATCAAACCCTCCACGCCGCAAAAGACACAGACGCGACGGCGATACGGTTTCAGAAAAAGACTAAGCACCAGGAGATGGTTATGAACCGGCACAGACTGGTTGCGGCACTCATCTTCGGTGTCGCAGCTCATACTGAAATTGGCATTTTTGTCTGGATTATGAATCTATCTCATACCTCCGGATCTTCAACCAATTACGCTTGGCAACTGATCGCATCACCACCAGGAACCATCTTTGCCTTGGGTGCCATCTGGGGATTTCTGCTAGGCCACAGAATCTGCCATCGATATGTACATGAAACAACGGGATGGGTTAAAAGTCTGGGAATTGGACTTGCCATACCGGCACTGGCCTCGGCGAGCCTCGGCTTGATTGGAAGTTCAGCGGGAATTATCCAAGGCCACTTGAACCTATGGGTTATCCTGATGCCCTTAGCGGCAGTGTTGGCCATTTCAGTATTTACGCTCGGCAGTATTTACATCATCGGGGCCCTCACTGCCCTGCTGCTCCACTTCGCCTGTAAAACCTGCAATCGCACACACACGAAGACTCGATCGTCCGGTGCGTTCAGTGATAACCTAACCTGAGTTTACCTCTGGAGCCTTCTCCCCGCATCAACATTTCGCAAGGATTCACCCCATGACAAGCAAGGACTGCTTTCACATCGCCTGGCTGCTCGCAGCCTGCCTTTCAACATCCCCTGAATCGGCAGACGCACGCAACTGCATCAAAGGAAAACCCTGCGGCAATGGCTGCATTGCACTGAGCAAGCAGTGCCGTATCGACAGCGAGACCCAGGGCTCCGATCCGCAGACCGTGAGATTGACCCACGACCCGAGAGTGCTGCGCCACATCCGCCTGAAACTGCCCCGGGTCTACCGGGTGGTATCCAACACGGCAACCGCCTGGCAGGCTCCAACATCCTCCATAAAAACGGGTCGCTACCGGCAGGGACAAAGCATCTTTGTCTATGAAGTGGAGGGCGACTGGGCCCGGGTCTCCAACATGTCGCCCCAGGAGTGGGTCGAACTGAAACATTTACAATTGAAATAATCGGGGCGACGTTGTTTACTGGCGTTTTCCCTGGGAAGTCCCCTGATCCATGCACGAAACACCTTTGTCGCTCAGCCCCGATGAACTTGAAATGCTCGACCAGTTCCTGTTGAACCGGGTCGAAGATGAGGTACTCGAGGAAGATATCGAGGCGGGCGACAGCATCGACTCGGGCATCCTCGATCTCTCCATGCTGGACGGTTTTTTCACCGCGATCGTCAGCGGGCCGGTTCCCATTCCCCCATCGATCTGGATTCCCGCGGTGTGGGGCGATGTCGAACCGGAATGGGATGATGAAGAGGACTTCGAGCAGATCGTCACCCTTATGATGCGTCACATGAACGACGTCATCGACAACCTGCAGGATCAATCCGAAGAGTTCGAACCGATCTTTCTCGAACGGGAGATCGACGGCTTCGTCTATACCCTGGTGGACAATTGGTGCGAGGGCTATCGCTGTGGCATCGAACTGGCCTCGGATGAATGGGAAGCCGGCGGGGAACGCATCACCTCACTGGTTGCCCCCATCATGGCCTTCACCGAAGCCACGGACTGGGCAGGTTATCAGTACGATGACGACGAAATTGAGGCGTTTCATGAGGCGATCCTGCGCAACATACCGCTGATTCATGCCTTTTGGCCCCATGAGGCACCCCCCAAGGAGGTATCGGCCGCGCCGATCCAGTTCGAAGAGCCTCAGGCGGGTCGCGACGATCCCTGTCCCTGTGGCAGTGGTAAACCGTTTCGCAAATGCTGTCTGCACTAACAGTGCTCTTGAAATTCGCTCAGACCTGTACAGGGCAAGTCGAAAAAGCACCGTTTGTTCGTATAAATGCGCATTTTGAGGCGATGTTCACCGCAGGATCCTACTGTCTAAGACTTTCAACAGCCGGCCAAGCCCATAAGTTCACTTTCGCGGCATCGGACTATCCCTCGATCACTTCAAATATTCCGCCCGTACAGGCCGCCCCCGCGAGTCATGAAAGTACTTGTATTTGATCCGCGTCTCCAAACCATGGCAATCAGCGCAGAACTCATCCTCGATATGTGTTGGTCGCAGGAAGCTGTTTAAAACAGTGCCTTCATGCGGGTCAGGCTGTGATCCCTCAAGCGGGCGCAGCCTCTGCTGCTGCGACTCAGGGTAGGGAGACCACACATGGGGGTCGTGACAGGTCACGCAGGCGATCTCACCGATCTCCGCGTCCCGACCCTCATGATCGAGTAACGGCATCTTCCGTTCAGGACTCATCATCACCAGATCCCTGTGGGGATGCGTGTAGTCACTCACCACGTGATCCTTGGCCAGGCCCTCTTCCCGGTGACAGCTTTGACACAGCCTGTCCCGACTCAGGTGCGAATGCGCTTCATCCGGAGGCAGTTTGCCCGCCATCACAAGCGCCGGTCTCGCGACCGGATTGCGATGCATGCTGTGGCAAGCGCCGCACAATCCCGCCTCTTCCGGCGTTTGCTTAAGCAGATTATGACTCTCGGGCGCCGACTCGCGCATATCATGGACTGTATCCCGCACCGCAACCGCCTCTTCGTGACAGTACTCACACAACCCCCCATCGCGATCATCTTCAATCAGACTCGGAGTGTTGGCCTTGCCGGCATGCACCGAGTGACAACTCAGGCACTCGAGCCGATTGATCTCCCGCTCACCGACCACGACCGGTTCCTCGAGTTCGATATTGACCGGATGGACCCCCTTGCGGTGAGCCTCATCTTTGCTTTCAGCATGCTGCCCCGAATGACAGGTCGCACACAATTCACTGACCAGGGCTTGCGACACCACCAGAGCCGCGCTATCGGTCGCGCCATCGTGCACACGATGACAACTCTCGCAGGTGACCTCGCTGACCGATTCGCCCCCCAGCGTGACAGGCTCCTCCAGTTCCAGCGATACAGGATGAATTCCGCGTTTGCGTGCTTCCTCCTTATCTTCGGCGAAAAGATCGTCATGACAAGTACGACAACTGGCAAGTGAGTCCTTTGCATGCAGAAGAGCCGTCTCTGATTGCGCCCCATGCACATCATGGCAACTCTCACAGGCCAGCCATTCCAGAGGCTTCCCGTCCAGTTCGATCTCTCGTTCCGGTTTAAAGTGAACCGGATGAACGCCTCTGGAACGGGCCTGTTTAGGCGTTTTGCTGGACTGCCTCCGATGACACGAAGTACAAACCTTCTCGTCCGATAACAAGGTCAGAGCGTCTCCTTCCCCCCCCGTGAGCGCGATGGCAGGTCGCACAGATCAGGCGTTGATCGTCGTCGACACGCGCTTCAACCCTGGCCAGGGTTTCAGGTAGACCCCGCTGTAAAAATTCATCCTGGGCATATCCTTCATGAACACCACTCGGAGGCTTTTCAAGTGCAACATCGTATGGATGGTTGCGGATGATCCCAAGCGATTCTGACGCTGTATCGCCATGCGCTTCGTGACAGCGCAGACAAAGCTCATCCGAGGTATTCTCGTCACGCATCCAGAGATTTTCGCCATGATTGTCGAGACCCGTATCATCCTCGGAAAAACGATGCGGTGTGTGGCAGCTACCGCAATAAGGCTCTTTGTTCTCCACCAGGGGAAATCCCTCAGGCATACCCTCCTTGCGCAATTCGTCCCGATCGAACCAATGTGATCTATCGGGGTGATGGTAGTCTGGATGCTGTTCACCGGTTTCCAGAGAGCGACGGGAATCAATCACAGCGCCGTGATGACAACTCATGCACATCCTGCGACTGCCCACAGGCAATATCGGACTCGTGTCGGTTTCATCAGCACGATAACCCTCGGACCAGCTGAGATGGCAGGTTACGCAATCACGCCGGGTGGGTTCCGTAAAATAGGTCGGCGGCTCATCTGACGGTTGCGCCTGTTGATTGTCCGTTATCTCATACACCCGTACCCGGTGTTGCGCCATCTCGGTCACATAGAGGCGATTTCTCCAGCGTGAGATTCCAACCGGCTGATCGAAACGCAGGGGTTTTCCCTCCTGATCCGTCAGAAGCCCGGAAAACCCACGCCCCTTGAAGACCAGGATTCGCCCCTGATAAGTATCGCTTACCATCAGAGTTCCCTGGGCATCCATCGCGACGCCATTGGGACGCAGAAAACTCTCCTGGGTGACGCCGAAACGCTCGATTGCACCGAACGGACGTCCCCGTTCGTTGAACACCTGCACCCGACCATTCAGCACGTCCGTAACATATAGGTAGCGATCACGGTCAATGGTCATTAGGAATGGATAGCGAAATTCGCCTTCCGAGGAGCCGAAAGCCCCCCAGCAACGAATAGACTCCCCGCTCTCCAGATCGGTCGCACAGACCCGGGAATTGGCCCGATCACTCCAGTATACGATACCGTCGAGCAGCGCCAGTCCGGTGGGCTCTGCCTCTTTGTCCCCATCCGGTGTCAGGGACAGAATGCGTTGGACCCGCCCATTGCGATCGAACTGCATCAGCCGGTGATTGCCTGTATCGGAGACGATAATCGTATCCTCATGCCAGAGTAGGTCCATCGGCAGTTGCAACGCATCGTCGGCTGGCGCCGCGAAAGCTCCCGCGCGGCGACCCTCGCGATCGAAGCGCACGACCCTGCCGCGCAAACCGTCCAGCACAAAGGCGCTGCCGTCTTCGGAGAGGCTCACCGCACTCGGCTGATTCATCCCATCTTCGAGGTCGAACAGAAAACGCGCGCTCACGCCCGCCGCCGCGCAATGGGTCATAACGAGAAACGTCACGACGCCCAGACAGACCTGATAGTAGCGTCTCATCGCAGCAGATCGATGAGCCTGATGGGCTGATCTTCGAGCGACTCGTCACCCAGAAATCGGGCCACACGATCCTGCTGAATCTTGCGGATCTGCTCCTCATCATATTCCAGGGCCTGAAGATCCAGCATGGGCTCCTCCCGGGTATGACAGTTTCCGCAACCCGGTCCCTGTTCGTCCAGAGGCAGATGGATGTGCAGATGCACGGCCGCCTTGTGCTGGATGTCCATCTGCTTCCAGTCCCCGATCAGTCGCTCAATTTCCGGCTGTTCCCTGGTAAACGCCTCCACAACGCCAGCCGAAAAGGGCGCGATCAGCGACGGCGCATCATCCGCCGCGACACTCTGTTTCAGCGGCCAGTGCCGATAGCTCAACTCAACCTCTTCGGGGCGAAAATGGCAGCTGGTGCAGGCGAGGCTTTGAACATGCAGATTGAGGTAACTGCGCAGACGTTTGTTCTCACTGTGCGGCAATGTGGTATGACACGCGACGCAGAACTCCCGCTGCGCATCGACCTGCGGCGCTTTCTGCTGGTGAAACGGCGCAGGCCTCTGAACCGACACCGGCTCGATATCCTCATGCTGTTGCAGAAGGGTCAATGTATCCGCCAATTCAGCCGGACTCCAGCGTGCCGACGCCATCCGCTCAAGGTAGAGTGACTCAGCCCGGGCTCCCACGGCATAAATCAGGATTGCCACACACATCAGAACTTTAAACCGGATCATGACGGATCACCCTTACGCCGACTCCAACGAGTTCTGCCATTCAAGCTGGACAACCACTTGCGTCTGTTCGACAGGATTCGCAAGCGCTTGTATACAACCCCGTCGGTGGTTGACTGATTTTTCTTCGGACGTTGTTTACGCGACAGAAACAACGTCTCGAAACGACGCCCTCCCAGCACAGGCAGGCTGCCCCGATCGTGGCGCATGAAAATCGTCCACACGATACTCATGACAAGAAAAAGTCCTGCGGCGGGAATTATCAGGAACAGCGACCGGGTCCAATTGGAATCCTGCATCAGTTCCAGCATCGAAGCGTTTGCGAACTGACCCGGCACCCAGTCCAGATCATGCATGTCGGTCATCAGAAATTTTTTGTTCAATCCATTCGCGACATACCCATGACACCCCGAAGCACCGCACATTTTTTCGAGATTTTCCGGATGCACCGT
Source organism: Candidatus Thiodiazotropha sp. (assembly GCA_040507245.1). GTDB lineage: Bacteria > Pseudomonadota > Gammaproteobacteria > Chromatiales > Chromatiaceae > Thiodiazotropha. Next base: position 2,058 of record JBEVVH010000132.1, on the reverse strand, counting down.
AGATCCGGGATCTTCGGTCGGCAGGATGCCATGCCGGAAACCCTGTGGCGAATGACAGTCGTTGCATGAGACACCGAAGGCGTTGTCTCCCGCCACCAGACGCCCATGCAGGGTCATATCGAAACTCTCGGAGGCGTGCACAAAATGCGCGTCACTGGGCTTTGCGCCACCGTCCGGCATCGCCTGTCGTTCAACCTTAGCCATGGATTCCACGTCCCGGTGACATTCGTTGCACATCGCCACCTCCTCCTGCGGACTCCAGCGCGCCCCAAGCAGGCGACGCAGGATGTGCCCCGCCATCTGACCCTGCCAGACATCCCCCTGATGGCAGTTGCCGCAGACCGCCTCTTCATGATCGAAAGCGTCCTGGAACTGAGCCCGTTTTTCTTCAGGGATATACAGAGAGTTGCTGTGGCAACGGCGGCATGACGGCGGATGATCGTTACGGTTTTCGTCCCAGCGATTCGCCGCGGTCAAGCCATCCACCGCGCCTTTGCCATGCACCGAATCGACAAACTCCTCCGCGACCTCCTTGTGACTGTACGCCACACCCTGCGAAGGCTCTTCCAGATGACAGGAGGCCGCGCAGTCCACCGCGCCGTTGTCCTCCTGATGGGGGTATTCGCGAATCTCCCGATGGCAGTCCCGGCAAGGCACATTGCCATGTAACGACGAGAAGTAGTGCTGCGAGTCGATCGACGCATTGCGCAGCATCCCGTTGTCATCCCGAAACGCCAACCCCTGAACCGCATGACAGACCAGGCAGCCATCGGGGTCAGACATCCGTTCCGCGCTCCAGGCGTCCCGCAGATGAAATCCGGCAAGAAACAACACCACCAGCACCGCGACCGCCACGGACCCGCGACGGGGCAGGCGAAAGCGTCGCTTCGATTTGATCGGGGATACGGCGGTCCAAGTCGGCGTGGGAGCCAATTCGATGCCCTTCTTCAGACGCTTCGGTTCCAGATGGGAGGGCATGGGCAACCAGTCGATCGCGCCCCATTCACAGGCAACCACACACTCACGACAGGACATGCAGGAGAATTGATCCACCACCGCGATACGATCCACCATGTGTACCGCTCCGCACACACACACACCTCGGCGCAAACGCGGCACCCGGTACAGCGACTGCGCTCCACCCGCACCCGGCGCACGAATGGGAGTTTCGCGCCGAGGCGGTTCACCAGTCCATCGATCGCGCCGATGGGGCACAGAAACTGGCAGTACCCGCGTCCCAGCTTGGCGAAAAACCCGAGCAGGACCAGCAGCCCTAGATTCACCGCGCCAATGGTGGAGATCAGATAGGCGATTCCGCGCAGATCTCCGTTCAGTGCTTCGAACAGCCTGGGCAGAGTGATGAAATTACACAGCGTGCAGGCACTGAAGCCAATCGCCGGCAGCAGCACCAGATAGGTAATGAAATATCCGTATCGGATCGGCACCTGAGGCAGTGAACGGTAATCGATCTTCCAGCGGTCGTGGAACAGCCGGCTCACCAGTTCGGGCACACCGCCCATGGGACACAGATAGCCGCACCAGAGCCGCCCAAACAAGAAGGTGACCGTCAGAATCGCGCTCAGCAAACCCACACCCGCCGCCGCCAACTGCAGCTGCAGGGTGAAATCCGACCACTCCATGCCCGGAAACAGCAGAAAGAATCTGCGCATGCACAGACCGCCGCACAGGTCATCCTGATTGAACATCTGCGGTATCAGCAGCAGAGGCGCGAACAGCAACAGCGCCATCGTCAGGATCGTGACGAAGCGAAACCTGCGACTTCGAATGAATTTTTTAGACCAGGCAAACAACTTCACGGTTCGTCCTCGAAACGGTGACAGGCTCGACACAACGTTCCATCACGGGCCGGCAGACGCAAAAGAATCTCCTGCTCTGCGCGTTGATATTCGGGCAGCGGGAGGTTGTCCGCATGCGCCAGCTTCTCCAACCGCCCGGCTTTGTCTTCCGCGCAAGCGAGTCTTCGATCTCATGAAAGATTTTGGGACATCCAAGTCCACCAAAATCGATTCGATCTTTGACAGCCTATTAGTGCCCCGG
>JBEVVH010000131.1:0-10226 GCA_040507245.1 Candidatus Thiodiazotropha sp. | reverse complement strand
ACTTTCCATGTCGAATTGTATTTTGTCTTTCATGTATCATCTCTTTTAGCCTAAGTTTATAGAAATGACACAGAATTCTGAACACTACCTTATATTAATTTGTTTGATTGATGTAGATCTGTCCACCCGTCCCTGAAAGACGGTAGTTGGTAAGCTGTGTTGATCTCATCGGGTGAGGCGTTGCATCCGCTGTATTGAAGCACGACCTTTTTGCCTTGTAGTCTGTGCTTCAATTTGAGGGCCGCCATGAGGGTGACTGCCCCCGCGCCTTCCAGGAAATCGTGTGTGTAGTATCCTGCCAGGGCGATTCCCTGGTAGATCTCCTGTTCAGACAATAAAACGAAGTCCTCCAAATTGTCTTTGTAGATTTCGAACGGCCGGTCGTATCCAATACCGGTGGCGAATCCCCCGGCAAAGCTGGTGTTCGGTGCTGAGACTATGTTCCCTGCTTTCCAGGATTGAAATGCGGCACTCGATGCGGCTGCCTGAACGGCGAATACCTGAATGCTGGGATTGATTGCCTTGAGCACGGTGATCGCAGCGGCGGCTTCACTTCCCGCGCCGATGGGCAGAATGACCGCATCCAGGTCCGGGAGCGCCTCGATGATTTCAAGAAATTCGGTTCCAACACCGTTGATGATATGCGGTTCATTGGCGGGGTGGGCGAAATAGAGATTTTGTTGCTCGGACAATTCGGTGACAACCTGGGAAGCCTCTTCGAAATTGCTCCCGGCTTCGATCAGCCTGGCCCCGGTTGATTCGATATTTCTGTTTTTTGCCGGGTTGTTGCTGAGCGGCACGACTACGGTCGCATCGATGCCCAGCCAGGCTGCAGATTGCGCAATGGAGACGCCGTGATTGCCGGTCGAAAACGTCATCACGCCGGGTATGCCGACATCCTTCAAGTGGTGCATCAGATTGATACCGCCGCGGATCTTGAATGAGCCGGTCGGATTGTGGTTTTCGTGCTTGATATGGATTTAAGCACCAATCAGCGACGATAGATTTTTGTAGTGGATCAGCGGCGTTTGCTGCAGATGGGTCGTGACGACTTGTCTCACCTTGATAACCTCTTTGAGGGATATGGGAGCTGTTTTGGGATCCTTCATGACAACCGCGATTGGTAATCCTCAAAATCGAAACGTCGCACCACCTCGATGTCACCGTTCTCATGCTGAATGGCGATGGCGGGATGCGCGACCCCATTGAACATCGTCGTCTTAACCATGGTGTAGTGGATCATGTCCTCGAAGATCACCCGGTCACCGATCTGCAGGGGTTGATCAAAGGCGTAGTCGCCGATGATGTCGCCGGCCAGGCAGGTCATGCCGCCGAGCCGGTAGGTATGGGGTTTGGCACCTGGATGGTCCGCGCCGCGAACCTCGGGACGGTAGGGCATCTCCAGCACATCCGGCATGTGGGCGGTGGCGGAGGTGTCGAGGATGGCGATGTCGAGACCGCCGCGATGGATCAGATCGAGTACGCTGGACACCAGCGGGCCGGTGCGCCAGGCGATGGCGGAGCCGGGTTCCAGGATAACTTCCAGATGGGGATGGCGCTGACGGAATTCGCTGAGCACGCGGATCAGCTTCTCCACCTCGTAGCAGGCCCGGGTCATCAGGTGACCGCCCCCCAGGTTGCACCACTTCATCTGCGGCAACAGGTGGCCGAAGCGCTCTTCAACCGCCTGGATCAGGCGTTCCGTGGAATCCGCGCCGCATTCGCATAGGGCGTGGACATGCAGGCCTTCGATGCCCTCGGGGACCCCGTCGAGGAGTTCCTCCCGGGGGATCCCCAGGCGGGACTGTTCACCACTTGGGTTGTACAGTGCGGTCTTCACTTCATCCACCCGGGGATTGACCCGCAAGCCGCAGGAGATGCCGGAAGCAAGGGCTTGTTCACCGAGTCGTTGCCACTGACTCAGGGAGTTGAAGGAGATGCGGTCGGAGAGGGCGATCAGATCGGCAAACTCCGCATCCGTATAGGCCGGAGCATACAGGTGCACATGCCCGCCAAACTGCTCCCGGGCCAGGCGCGCCTCGTTATAGGAACTGGCGGAACAGCCCGACAGGTATTCGCGCACGATCGGGAAACTCGACCACATGGCGAATCCCTTCAGGGCCAGAATGATGGTGCAGCCGCTGGCTTTCTGCACCCGGTCGATCAGCGTTAGGTTGGCGCGTAGTTTCGCCGCCTCCAGCACGTAGCAGGGAGACGGTGCGGCGTTCAGGTCGGTCATGTTTCGGGCAGACTGTCGACGTCGATATCGCAGGCGATATCGTGCCAGGGCAGACCGTAGCTGTTGAGGGCTTCCATGAACGGATCGGGATCGAACTGCTCCATGTTCCACACGCCGGGCTGCTTCCATTTGCCTTCGAGCATCATCTTGGCGCCGATCATGGCCGGCACACCGGTGGTGTAGGAGACGCCCTGGGCGCAGGTCTCCTTGAAGCACTCCTCGTGGTCGCAGACATTGTAGATGTAGCGCGAGACCGGTTTACTGTCCTTGACGCCATGCGCGATGATGCCGATGTTGGTCTTGCCCTTGGTGCGCGGACCCAGGCTCGCCGGGTCGGGCAGCAGCGCCTTGAGGAACTGCAGAGGTACGATCTGCTGGCCCTGGAATTCCATCGGCTCAATGCTGTCGAGGCCCAGGTTCTGGATCACCTCGAGATGCTTGAGGTAGCTCTCGCCGAAGGTCATCCAGAAGCGCCAGCGCTTCACCTCGGGCAGGTGCTTGCTGAGCGACTCCATCTCTTCGTGGTAGAGCAGGAACATCTTCTTCGGCCCGACCTCGGGAAAGTCGAACACCCGGGAGATCTCCATCGGCTTGGTAGTGACCCAGTCGCCGTTCTCGCAGTAGCGTCCGTTGGCGGTCACTTCGCGGATGTTGATCTCCGGGTTGAAGTTGGTGGCGAAGGCGTAGCCGTGGTCGCCTGCATTGCAGTCGAGGATGTCGACGGTATCGATGCGGTCGAAATGGTGCTTCTTGGCGTAGGCGGTGAAAACATTGGTCACACCGGGGTCGAAGCCGGAGCCGAGCAGCGCCATCAGTCCAGCGTTCTTGAATTTGTCCTGGTAGGCCCACTGCCACTTGTATTCGAACTTGGCCTCGTCCGGCGGCTCGTAGTTGGCGGTGTCGAGGTAGTCGATGCCGGTGGCCAGACAGGCGTCCATGATGGTCAGATCCTGATAGGGCAGGGCCACATTGATCACCATCTTCGGCTCGATCTTCTTGATCAGCGCCACCAGTTCGTCCACGTTGTCCGCGTCGACCTGGGCGGTCTTCACCTTGCCACCGCCGATCTCGGAGGCGATCTGGTCGCACTTGGACAGGGTCCGGCTGGCCAGCCAGATATCGCTGAAGGTCTCGGGCAGTTGTGCGCATTTGTGGGTGACCACACGGCCGACGCCACCGGCGCCGATGATCAAAACTCGACTCATTGGCATTTACTCTGATAAGGAGAACAAAACCGAAATTCTAGACAAATCGGCCCCGGCTTGTCTTCTGGTTTTTTTTGAACGATTTATAACGCGGTCGCTCGATCGGATGGGCGATCACTTTCATGGATTGATCGATTCCGGTGGGGTCCTGCATCTGAGAGAATGTGAGGAAGTGTGGAGCTACGCAACACTCTCCAGGTAATCTTCCTCTTCCCTCGCGGGAGAGGGCCGGGGAGAGGGGGTATGTCAGCGGTTCAGCTCGTTGTCAGTCGTTGTTTATCCTCGTTCCCACGCTCTGCGTGGGGATGCCGATCGATATCACGCTGCATTGCCCGAGCCGGTCAGGCTTGCCCAAGTCCGGTCTGCATTCCCACGCAGAGCGTGGGAACGAGAGAAGAGGGGTGAACGTCACCCTGTAGCCCGGGTGAAACGAAGTGCAACCCGGGTAGGCATGTTGCGAAGCGCAAGCCGATGCCGATCGTCATGACCGATCCGACAGCGGGTTCGCAATCTCCAACAAATTGTCATCGGGATCCCTCAGATAGATCGAAAGGATCGGTCCGTTCGCACCCGTGCGCTCGACGGGACCTTCACAAACCGAAACTTCGCAGCTTTGCAGATGGGACTGGACTTGGGCGAGGGGCAGGTCGGTGAGGAAACAGAGATCCGCGGAACCCGGTGTCGGCTGGGCCGCCTTGGGTTCGAATTCCCGGCCAAAGACATGCAGGTTGATTTTCTGCCGGCCGAATTTCAGCGCCTTGCGTCCGCCCGCGAAGGTGATGACCTCCATCCCCAGTACCCGGCTGTAGAAATCGCAGCTGACTTCGATGTTCCGTACCGTGAGTACCAGATGGTCGAGTTGCTGCAAACGCATGGGGTACCCCTGAATCAGTAGGGACCGTCGTCCCCATCCTCCCGGGGCCTGGGTCCAAAGTCGGCCTCGAGACGCTGCTCGATCAGGTCGCGGATGCGGTGCTCGAGGGTCGTGTCGAGTTCCTTGTGCAGGGTTCTGGCAACCCAGTGACTGGCCTCTTCTATGGCCCGGTCGAGGGCCTTGGAGACCATCACCCAGAGATCCTCGTGGAGTTGCCGGGCAATGTCGTCGCGCATCGCCAGCAGCACCTCGTCATACTCCGGTATGCCGCTGGAGGCGGTCTCCAGGTCGTTTTCCTCGAAACTGATGAATTCGGATGCGAGCTCCTCTTCGGTGACCACATCCTGAAGCAGCGGCACCGATGGTTCTTCGGGATCCGGATTGTATTCGTGGTGGTTCATTCAGGTGATATCGTGTTTGTTCAGTGGGTAGCCCCGGTCGCGGTAGAAGCGAAACCGCTCCCGTCCGGCATCGACCACCCGGGGTTCCTGGTCGATGATTTCCGCGACCCGTTCGAAACGGCTGAAAAAGTTCGGCACTTCCAGGCTGAGGTTGATCAACACATCGTTCTCACTGCCCACATCGGTCTGCTCGGTGATCAGTACCGGTGTGGTGGCCGGGTCGAACGCTCCGGCCGTGGCATGGGGGATGAAACTGGGCTGGCGAAAGGTCCACAGCAGGCGGTCCATGTGGCGGGTCTCTTCCTCCGAACCGGTGTGGATCAGCACCCGGCGTCCCTGATGGTAGATCTTTTCGCACAACCGGCAGGCCAGGGAGAAGCGGTTGTTCCGCGAGCCCTCGGCGAGTACATAGAAGTCGACCTGGGTCATGCCTTGGTTCCCGTTCCGGTCACTGCCCGCAGCGACCCATGAGGAAACGGGTCAACAGGGGTACCGGGCGACCTGTCGCGCCCTTGGCGGCGCCGGATTTCCAGGCAGTACCGGCGATGTCCAGGTGAGCCCATTTGAATTTTTTCGTATAGCGGGAGAGGAAACAGGCCGCAGTGATGGTGCCGGCGCCCTTGCCGCCGATGTTGGCCATGTCGGCGAAGTTGCTGTCGAGCTGTTCCTGGTACTCTTCCCACAGGGGCAGTTGCCAGGCCCGGTCGCCGGTCTCGCTGCCCGCCTTGAGCAGTTCATCGGCCAGGGGCTGGTGGTTGGCCATCAGCCCGGATGCCTGGTCGCCCAGGGCGACGATGCAGGCCCCGGTGAGGGTCGCGATGTCGATCACCGTGGCCGGGTTGAAACGCTCGCTGTAGGTCAGGGCGTCGCACAGAATCAGTCGTCCCTCCGCATCGGTGTTGAGCACTTCGATAGTCTGGCCGGACATGCTGGTGACCACGTCACCCGGCTTGTTGGCGTCCCCGTCCGGAAGGTTCTCGGAACTGGGCACTACCCCGATCAGGTTGATCGGCAGCCGCATCTCCAGGCAGGCGAGCAGGGTGCCGAATACCGTGGCGCCGCCGCACATGTCGTATTTCATCTCATCCATGCCGGGCCCCGGCTTGATCGAGATGCCGCCGGCATCGAAGGTCAGTCCCTTGCCCACCAGGACCACCGGCTTGGCATCGGGTTTGCCGCCCTGGTAGTTCATCACGATCAGCTTGGCAGGTTGACGGCTGCCCCGGGACACCGAGAGCAGAGCGCCCATGCCGAGCTTCTCCATCTGCTTCTCTTCGAGCACCTGGACCTTGAGCGAAGTCGTGTAGTCCCGGCCCAGCTTGCGCGCCTGGTCCGCCAGATAGGAGGGGGTGCAGATATTGCCGGGTAGGTTGCCCAGTTCCTTGGTCAGGCGCATGCCTTTGGCGATGGCCTCGCCCTGGGCAAGACTCTTCTGTGCTACTTTCAGATGACGCTTGTCGTGCAGCAACAGGGACAGGTGTTTCAGCGGGCGGGGGTTTTTCTTCGCCGGCTTTTTGGTCTCGGTATACTGGTAGAGACTCTCCTCAGCCAGCATCACGGTTTCGCGGACCACCTCGGCCAGACCCGCCAGATCGCTCATCTCGGTTTCGCAGAGTCCCCACAGGACATCCGTGGCGTGGCCTGCGTCGAGCCCCTTGATGACAGCGTTCAGGGTTTTGGCGTAGTCCTTGCGCTTTAACTCGCCGGGTTTACCCAGACCGACCAGCATCACCCGCTCCGCGGCAACCCCGGGCACGTCATACAACATCAGTTGCTGCCCGCTCTCACCGTCCATGTCGCCGCGTTTGAGGATGGCCTGGAGATGACCCTTGCTGACCTTGTCCACGGAGTCGGCCAGGGGTGAGAGTTTGCGCTTGGCGAACACTCCGAGGATCAGACAGGCGCTGCGCTGTTTGGAGGGATCGCCGGTTTTGATGCTGTATTCCATGAAAGCCTTGACCTCTTGTGGCTGAAAAATTTCAGTGTCTCATAATGCCAGCCGATGTGAGACACTACATGGGTTTAGCACAGGTGAACGTCACTTCCCGACCGCTCTGGCCTGCAGCTGTTTTTGAAACACCGATTGAGAGCAGTTTCTCATATTTTCGACCGATGCGTGAGCGATTCAGGAGTCGCATTTGATTTCGTTGATAGACCGCTATCTGCTGAAAGAAGTCCTCAAGGCGATGTTTGCGATCCTGCTGGTGCTGAGCCTGATCCTGCTGAGCAACAACTTCATCAAGCTGCTGCAGGAGGTGGCTTCCGGAGATTTGAGCGGGGATATCCTGCTCCAGGCGCTGTTCCTGCAGATGGTGGTGCTCCTCGGCCGGTTGATTCCGCCAACCTTCTTCTTTGCCGTGCTGTTCGTGATCGGACGCATGTACCGGGACAGTGAAATAGTCGCCCTTGAATCCTGCGGGGTGGGGGGGGTGCGAGTCTATCGTTCACTTGGACTGGTGTTGCTGCCGGTGGCTGTGCTGACCGGTGCAATGACGCTCTACGCCACTCCCTGGGCCGGCCGGTTGATCGAGCAGATCTGGAGCAATCAGGGCGGTCAGGCCATGGAACTGGCCGGGGTTTCCGCGGGACGTTTCAATGAGTACAGCCAGGGGGACCTGGTACTCTTCGTGGAGTCCATCGCCAAGGATGAGCGGCGGATGAAAAATGTCTTCATCCAGCAACGCAACAACGGTGTGCTGAGCCTGATCACCGCCCAGCGGGGTTATCAGCGGGTGGACCAGGAATATGGCGGTCTGTTCCTGGTCCTGGAGGAGGGTTTACGCTACGAAGGCAGCCCCGGACAGGCCAATTACCGGGTCAGCCGGTTCGACCGCTACGGATTGCGTATCAAAACCACTTCCTCAGGGGAGACCAAGATGACCCGGCGGGCACTCTCCAGTGCCGCGCTGATGAACTCGCCGATTCTACGTGACCGGGTGGAATTCCAGTTGCGATTATCGAATATCTTTGCGTTGGTGGTTTTCGCCCTGCTGAGTCTGCCCCTGAGCCGCACCCTGCCGCGCCAGGGGGCCTTTGGACGCCTGGTGCTGGCTTTCGTTCTTTATACCGTATATCTGAGCCTGCAGGGCGTGGCGGAGAACTGGATGCTTAAAGGGGTTACCCCCGAATGGGCGGGGATATGGTGGGTGCATGTGCTGCTGGCGGTGGTCGCATTGGGACTGCTGTTACCCGACACCCAGCCATTTCGGCGCGCCCGGCGGCAACTCAGGATGCGTTGGGCATGATCTCGCTATTCGATCGTTACATTGGACGGGCGGTGCTGCTGCCGATTCTCGGTGTGATGGCACTGCTGCTGGTATTGATCGGGTTTTTCGAGGTGGTTACGGAACTCGAGGATGTGGAGCGAGGGTATACGGCGGCCATGGCCTACACCTATGTGCTGCTCGGTCTGCCCCGTTTCTGCTACGAACTGTTTCCGGTGGCAACTCTGCTGGGCAGCCTGATCGGGCTGGGCATGCTGGCGGGAAACTCCGAGCTGATGGCGATGCGGGCTGCCGGTGTATCCATTGGGAGTATTGTCCTCTCCGTTCTGAAAGCAGGGCTGGTGGTATTGTGCCTGGTGGTGTGGCTGGGGGAATACCTGGCGCCGTTGGCGGAACAGCAGGCACAGCGCATGAAGACGGAAGCGCTGTCCGATCAGGTCAGCCTGAATACACGCTACGGTTTCTGGTCCCGGGACGGCCGTGCCTTCGTCAATATCCGCCAGGTGCTGCCGGATACCCAGTTGGCCGACCTGTCGCTGTATGAATACGATGACCAGGATCGTCTCAAGCGGGCGATACATGCACAGAGGGCCTCGCATGGGGCGACGGGCTGGATCATGCAGGACGTCACGCTGAGTGAATTTTCAGACGATCGTATCCAGGTGCAAACCCTTCCGCAAATGCCCTGGAAAACCCAGCTGGAACCCAAGTCTCTGGATGTTCTTACGGTCAAGCCACACATGCTGGCGGCCTGGGATCTGTGGCGCTATATCGATTACCTGAAGCGTAACGGACAGGCGGCGGTGAGCTATGAAGTGGCGTTTTGGGGCAAGCTGGCCGCGCCCCTGGTGACCCTGGTGATGCTGCTGCTGAGCATTCCCTTCGTGTTCGGCTCCCTGCGCAGCGTCAGCGTTGGTCAGCGGGTGTTTGTCGGGGCCATGCTGGGGATTGTCTTTTACCTGCTCAACCGGGCCTTTTCCTACATTGCGGTGGTCTACTCCATGAATGCCCTGGTGGCCACGCTGCTGCCCCTGTTGTTGTTCCTGGGCACCGCCATGTGGATGTTCCGCAGAATCCGTTGATCCGCATCAGCCGCCGCGCGGGATATGATGAAACACCGGGCTGATCGGCGGGTGGACTACCAGCGAATAGTGAGCTGGAGACCGAGATAGTCACGCACCAGAGGGTCCGAATGGGCCAGATCGGAATCGAGTCCGTCCCATCCCTGAACATGGGCGAAATCCGGGCTTTGATAGAAGGTGCGCAACTCCAGTTCACTCTCCGTGTCGATGAGGCCGTCGACCATGGTGTTGAGGGTGCCCAGCGGATCGGTGATAATGAGGAAGGTTTTGTCCCAGAATCCGAAACTCCTCTGGCTCTTGATCTCCCGGCGGGTGTCTTCCACATACCAGCCGAGCAGCGAACCGAGGCCAGGGGTGAAAATCAGGTCCTGGATCGAGACCGGTTCGAACAGGGCCTCAAGACCGAATTCGTAGATGGCGGAAAGGGTGAAGGAGAACCAGAAAGCCCCGGTTTCATCCAGACCCCGCTCCCGTCCTCGGGTGTAGTAGGTCATACCCCAGTAGGGGTGCAGTACATAATTGATGTACCACAGATCGGGATCCCAGCGGGGATTGGTGACATTGTCCCACCATTTACTGACTTTATAGTCCGATTTCTGTTCATCGCTCCAGGCGGAGATCTCCTCAGGCAGCACGTACAGGATGCCGACGATGAAGAACTGGTAACCAAAGAAGTAAGCGGCATCGTGCTTCAGGCCGTCGTAATCGGCGGGGCTGTCGTCGTCGAGTTCCCGTCCGAAGCCGTACGGACGCTTCGTCGCAGGTGGGGTTGTGGTATCCAGTTCCAGGTCTGCGGTCAGCGCCATGCGGTAGGCACGGGATATGTCGTAACCACTCAGGTAGCGTTGGGATTGCGGTTCGCTGATTGCTAGATGACCCACAGGAAGCCATTCATCCGCCTGGCATACACCGGAGAACAGGCTTGCGAGTAACAACACGATGGAAAGATACACCGACAGGCGCCCCGGTGATCGTGGTGTTAGTTGATGTTCGTCCTTCATTATTACTGGTAACTGCCGGTAAATAATATAAAAATAAGGCGTTCTGAAATTCCTTTCCGGCATGGATGCCGCATGCGGATAGGGGGTTACAGGATCTCTCAGGATGTCAGTCGCTGCCAGCCAGGGAAAGCGAAGCGAAGGCTGGTAGTCCCCGGTAGTCGCGAGGCGATACTGGAAACCCGACGAGCCGTAGGCGCCAA
>JBEVVH010000130.1:0-10246 GCA_040507245.1 Candidatus Thiodiazotropha sp. | reverse complement strand
ACGCTTGGGAGTTACTGTGAGATTCCCGTATCTGTCAAACTGTGAATGCCTCCCCAGCAGAGCTGGGGGGTCTCCTATTTGTGTCTAGTGAAGAACAGCACCCGTACAGCCAAATTGTCAGTAGTAAGCGTGTGCGCATGGCGGGTTCAGGAGGGGCAAGGGTCGTTATTGGGAATTATCGCTCAATCCCGGGCAGACATCTTGGTATTACTTCACATCTCAGTCTTTCGACAAACTCAATGCCCACTCATAAAGTGCATTCTTTTTTCGGCCGGTGATCTTTGCAGCCAGGGAAACTGCCTGTTTGAGGGGAAGTTCACCCAGCAGCGTCTGCAGCAGCGACTCCACTGAGAGACTGACTTGATCGGACTCCACCACGGGCGCTCCATCGACCAGCACCACGAACTCCCCTTTTCGCTGATCGGGGTCCCCGCACACCTGATCGATTAACTCAGGCAGCCGGCCCCGCAAAAAGATCTCATGACGCTTGGTCAGTTCCCGTCCGATCACTGCAGTGCGATCATCCCCGAAAACCCTCTGCATATCCCGCAGACACTCTTCTATGCGGTGACTCGCCTCATAGAACACCAGGGTCGATGGCTCATCCGCCAGGGCCTCAAACCAGCGTTGACGCTGTGACTGGGTTCTGGGGGGAAAACCGGCAAACAGGAACCGGTCTGTAGGCAGACCTGCGGCAGAAAGTGCGCAGATGATCGCACTGACGCCTGGGATTGGCACGACCTGACCGCCCTCCGCTGCATAGGCCTGTACCAGAGGGAAGCCGGGATCGCTGATCAGCGGGGTGCCGGCATCCGACACCAGGGCTATGCACTGCCCCCCCCGCAGAGCCTCGAGCAGGGGCTGCAATTGTGCCTGTTCATTGTGCTGATGCACGGCTCTGAGTGGGGTATCGATGCCGTAGTGGCGCAGCAGAGGCTTGGTATGCCGGGTGTCTTCCGCGGCGATCCAGTCCACTTGCCGGAGAGTGGAGACAGCCCGGGGGCTCAGGTCATCAAGATTGCCGATGGGTGTTGCAACAACGTAAAGTATGCCCTTTGACACGTAGTTTCCTGTTATTCAGACGCTCAGCGTCGGCTGGCTGGGCCCGGATGAGACGGGCAGCCCTTTGAAATTTCGCCCTGACTATGGTTTTTCAGCGGGCAATCTGGAATATTGGCAGATTATCGAAAACTTGTCAGTTTACAATCGGAGCACACCGTACAGATCAGGCTCGCCGCTTACCGCCCAGATAATATCAGGCCATTGAACTTCGCCCAGGCAAGCCTGAGACAAGGCGATATTCACCGAAGAAGCCCGGTTTACAAGGGTAAATGAGCATTTTGAGGCGGATTTCAACACAGGATCGTGCCGTCTGAGTAGAATTTCAACAGCCTGCCAAAAGGTTTTGATTCGGGATTCTGCACCCGATTGACGGGTTTCACCCACCACCAGTAATGAAATTATGCTTAACATCCGTTTTTTCGCATTGTCGCTATTGATCGGGCTGTCCATTCTCGCGGGTTGCACCACCACCCCGAGAGACCGCGACCGGGTATCCGCCGAACTGGAGGCCAGCCTGCAGACCCAGGTGGCCGGAATGATCGAGAACGGTGACTATGCCGGAGCCGCAAGCCTGCTGGAAAACGCCGCTCGCATGAGCGAGCCGCCACTGCGGGAACAACTGCTGCTTAAAGCGGCGGGCTACTGGCCCAAGGCAGCCAACCAGGAACGCAGTCTGATGCTGGTGGAACAGCTGCGACCCACCCCTGAACCCAGCGATTTCAACTTCGAACTGCGCATGTTGCGCACCGAACTGGCGGTCCTGCAGGGCGATATCGAAAAAGCCCTGGACCTGATGCAGCCGGAGCCGGCACCGGACACCCCCCTGGACCTCAAGGTCCACTATCATCGTAATATGGCAGAGATCTTCCGCCTCTCAGGCAACCTGTTGGAGAGTGCCCGGGAGCTGGACGTGCTGGACCAGCTGCAGGATGAGGATCCGGAAGGCCGGTTGGCCACCCAGCAGCTACTGCTGCAAACCCTCACCACCATGACCGATACCGCGCTGTCCCTGCTGCAGCCGCAACCTCCGTCCACGCTGATCGGCTGGATGGAACTGGCGCGTATCGTCAAACAACAGATCTCCGACCCGATTGAGCTGAACAAGTTTCTGGGACAGTGGCGGGAACGTTTCCCGGATCATCCCGCAATGCAACCCCTTCTGGCCGGCCTTCTGCAACAGCAGGGACTGACTCCGGATGATCACATCGCGATCCTGCTGCCCCGCAGCGGACCCTACGCCATGGTTGCTGCGGCAGTGAGGGACGGTTTCATGGCAGCCTGGTATCAACAACCGCCGGAATACCGGCCCAAGCTGCAGTTCTACGATACCGGCACCCTGCAGGAAACCCTCAGCGTGTACCAGAGCGCCCTGCTCAACGGTGCACAGATGATTGTCGGACCGCTGGACAAGGATGCGGTGAAGATGATCTCCCGACTGGAGCTGATGGATGTCCCGGTACTCGCACTCAATCAGATCGAGGAGGACGAGGAACCACGGGGATCAATCAATCCCAATCTTTATCAGTTTGGTCTGGCGCCTGAGGATGAAGCCGAGCAGGTTGCGGAACGGGCATGGCTCGAGGGACATCGCAGTGCGCTCATCCTCATACCCTCCGATGACTGGGGCAATCGCCTGGCCGAAAGTTTCCGCAATCGCTGGCAGCGTTTTGGTGGCGTGGCAGTGGAACAGCAGGTCTATGACCCAAGGAAGAACGACTTCTCCGTACCGATCCGCATGCTGCTCAACATCAACGAGAGCGAGGCCCGGATCCGCGCAGTGGTGACCCAGCTTGGGCGCAAGGTGGAGGCCGAGCCCCGGCCCCGCCAGGACGCGGATTTCATCTTCCTGGCCGCACGCCCGCAGAAAGCGCGCCAGTTACGCCCGCAGCTGAGATTCTTCCGCGCCGGCAACCTGCCGGTGTATACCACCTCCCATGTCTATTCGGGTATCCCGGATCCCACACTCGACCGGGATCTCGGAAAGATTGAGTTCGTGGACACCCCGTGGCTGCTCGAGGAGGGACAGGAAGGCGCACTGTCTCGTCAGGAGCTTGAAAAACTGATGCCCGGCGTCAAAGGGGTCTATGCAAGAATCTACGCCATGGGCATTGACAGCTACAATCTGCTGCCGCAATTGCGCGCCCTGCAGGAGCAGCCTGGACGCCTGTTCAACGGCAAGAGCGGGACCCTCTACCTGGACCGGCAGAACCGCTTGCATCGCCTGCTGGCCTGGGCCGAAATGGATCAGAGCCAGGCCCATATCAGCGGCTATGCACCGCGCCTGGAGATGCCGGCCCTGGAACCGCTCGAACCTTTGACTGAGGATTCCTTTGAGCAGACCCCGGATTCCCGTGGCAGTCTCCCTCCGGTGGAGGATCGCAACCTCTCGCAGCCTGCCGCGACACGATGAACAGGGACCACCTGATACAGGGTGCAGAAGCGGAGCAGCAGGCCCTTGGGTACCTGCATCGCCAGGGACTCAGGCTGGTGGAGCGCAACTACCGCTGCAAGCTGGGTGAACTCGACCTGATCATGCGGGACCGGGACGACGCCCTGATCTTTGTCGAGGTCCGTTATCGCCAATCGGGCGACTTCGGGTCCGCACTCGAAAGCATCACCCCGTCAAAACAGAAAAAACTGCTCGCCGCAGCCCGCCACTACCTGCACAGCCATAGTGCGGATCAGCCCTGCCGTTTCGACGTGGTCGCGCTGAACGGATCCGGTCATCCGCGCATGCAATGGATCAAAAACGCCATTCAAAGCCATTGGTGAGGTAAGATTCCGAGCCATGACTGAAAACTCCATCGCCAGGACATGATCATCGATGCCAGACAGTGACCGCATCCAAGCGCTCTTCAACCAGAGCATCCAGACCAAAATCGACGCCTTGCCGCTGCTGATCCAACCGATTTCGGATGCTGCCCGACTGATTTTCGAAAGACTCTTGCAGGGCAACAAGATACTCAGCTGCGGCAACGGTGGATCTGCCGGGGACGCCCAGCACTTCTCATCCGAGATGCTCAACCGCTACGAACGGGAACGGCCCGGACTGCCGGCAATTGCCCTCACCACCGACAGTTCCACCGTGACATCGATTGCCAACGATGTGGATTTCTCGGCGATTTTCTCGCGCCAGGTCGAGGCCCTAGGGCAGCCCCAGGACCTGCTGCTGGCGATTTCAACCAGCGGCAATTCGAACAATGTCAATCGTGCGGTACAATCCGCCCACGAAAGGGAAATGAGCGTCGTCGCCCTGAGTGGCCGGGATGGAGGCAACCTGGCAAAACTGCTGATCCCGGGAGACGTGGAAATCCGCGTACCTGCGGAGGTCACCGCACGCATTCAGGAGACGCACCTGCTGGTCATTCACTGTCTGTGCGACCTGGTGGATCAACAACTGCTGGGCAGTTGAAGGCTCCGCCCGCTGATGTTCATTCGCAATGCGGCTGCGCACAAGACCCGCTTGAATCCTGAACATCCGGTGGATCGAGACCCTATTTTCAACACGCTCTTTGAACTTACCGACGCAAAGGGTCACAAACACTAAATCGGAAACAACCCGGCTGCTTTCAGAGGAAGCTCATGCAGAAACAATTATCAACGGTACTCACCATCGCCACCATCATTCTGGCCCTGCAGGGCTGCGCCGCCGCGGTCGTCGGCGGAGCCGCGGTCACCGCCTCCATTGCGCATGACCGGCGCACCACCGGAATCATCGTTGAAGATCAGAGCATCGAGCTCAAGGCCTATGACCTGCTCTCGAAAGATCCGCAGATCAAGGAACAAACCACCATCCATGTCACCAGCTACAACATGGTGGTGCTGCTGACCGGTCAGGCAGACAACGATGAGTTGCGCCGTAAGGCCGAGCAGCTCGTCTCCGGCATCGAACGGGTCAGACGGGTGGTGAATGAGATTGAGATCGGCAGCAGTGCATCGCTTGGCGAAATCAGCCGCGACGCCACCCTCACCTCAGAGGTCAAGGTGCGACTCGCCGGCATCAAGATCCCCGACTTCGACCCATTGCGGGTGAAAGTGGTCACCGAGCGGGGCAGCGTATTTCTCATGGGCCTGATCACCAAGGCCGAGGGTGACGCGGTCACTGATGTGGTCCGGCACATCAGCGGTGTACGTCGGGTGGTCCGGGTGTTCGAGTACATCTGAATTGAACACGCCCCTGGACCGCAGCACGGTACAGAAGCTACGCAGCATCGTCGGAGCGGATAATGTGTTCACCGACCCGGCGGACTGTCTGCCCTATGGCTATGACAACAGCCGCCTGCAGGCCACCCCTGCCGGGGTAGTCTTCGCGGACCGGCATGAACAGGTCATGGCTACCGCCAGACTCTGTTACGAGCAACGTATCCCCCTGATCACCCGGGGCACAGGGACCGGCACCACCGGCGCCACCGTGCCACAACAGGGTGGTTTGGTGCTCTCCCTGGAACGCATGAACCGGATCCTGGAAATCGACACGGACAACCGACTGGCCCGGGTCGAACCGGGGGTCACCAACAAGGCGCTGCAAAATGCCGCCCGGGAATCCGGGTTCTTCTGGCCCCCCGATCCCACCAGTGCCGCGGTCTGCACCATCGGCGGCAACCTGGCCTACAACTCCGCCGGACCGAGAGCCGTCAAATACGGCACACCCCGGGAAAACACCCTGGGTCTCAAGGCGGTCACCGGACAGGGAGAGACCCTGATAACCGGTGTCAACACCACCAAGGGCGTGGTGGGCTATGATCTGACCCGTTTATTGATCGGATCGGAAGGCACCCTGGCGATCATTACCGAGGCGCGTCTCAAACTCACACCACTGGCGCAATCCAAACGCACCCTGCAGGCCAGCTACCGGGACATCCATGCCGCGGCCCGCGCAGTGTCTTCGATCATGGCTCAACCGGTGACCCCCTGCGCACTCGAATTCATGGATGGCGCGGCGTTGCAGATGGTGCGGAATTTCTCCGACCTGCAACTCGACCCGGAGGTCGGCGCCCTGTTGATGATCGAAGTGGACGGCGCCGAGCACTGTATCGACCATGAAGCCTCCGCGGTGGCTGAAGCCGCCCGTGTAGCAGGCCTGCTGGAAATCCACACTGCGGAAAACGATGCCGAGATCGAGCGTCTGTGGAAGACCCGCAAGGCCCTCTCCCCCGCCCTGAGAAACATCGCACCCAAGAAAATCAACGAGGATGTGGTGGTACCGGTATCACGTATTCCGGATCTGATCGGTTTCCTCGACAAGCTGTCCCGGGACACCGGGATCACCATCGTCAACTTCGGCCATGCGGGTAATGGCAATATCCATGTCAATCTGCTGCTGGACCCGGATGATCCGAAACAGCTGAGTGCCGGTGAAGTGTGCTTGAAGTCTCTGTTCGAACATGTTCTGAAACTCGGCGGTACACTCTCGGGTGAGCACGGAATCGGAGTCGTCAAACGGGCCTTCGTGGATCAGGAAATCGACCCGGTGGCCATGAACCTGATGCGCGCCATCAAGGAACGCTTCGACCCTCATCAGATCCTCAATCCCGGAGTGTTCTTCCCCTGATCCGGTAGATCACGGGTTTGACGAAGCAGCCAGCGGTTCAGAGACCCGCGATTTCAACGACGGCTCGGTCATCCGTTAACCCTGAACCGACCGATTCCATCCACTCCAGCAAAATCTGCAACTCCAATATATCGGCATGCTGAGAGAGTGCGCCGAACCCTGACCTGCCGCACATAAAAAAAACACTCTCCGTCAAAGACGGAGAGTGCTACCCAATGAGGAGGTCGAGTGACTGATTCGAGCGATGTTACCTACCCGCCGTCCATCCCGTAGCGATCTCGGACGGAGGGCTGGCAAACTTGCGGGATCACTCCCGCTCGGTCAGAGAAAGCTAACCACTCGCTGACAAGTCTATGCCTCGAAGAAAATTTCGGCTGTGACTTATTCACATTCCGAGTGTGACAAATACACCACTCCGGGGCTCAGTAGCGGGCTGGCAACTGTTTGTTGATGGTGAACCGGTTGTGGCTGGTGGTGATGTACCCGCCCTTGACCAGATCCTTGAAGATTCTGCATACCATCTCGCGAGAGGCGCCAATACGGTTTGCCAGTTCCTGCTGGGTTACATGACCATCGATCACCCAGACGCCTTCCTCCTGCTCGACCGCCAGACTCAGCAGGGTCTTGCTCAGGCGACCGTAGACATCCGACAGGGCGAGACTCTTGACTTCTTCGGTCAAAGCCCTGACCCGGTGAACCAGATCCTTGAGCAGATGAATCGCAATATCCGGATTGGCTTTCAGCACCTCATGAAAGGCCTGCTTGGAGATCACACCCAAGGTCGATTTGACCACCGTCATGATCGAGGCGGAACGCCTGCTTTCGTCGATCAGGGAAAGCTCACCGAAATATTCACCGGCTTCCTGATAGTTGATGATCGCCTCTTTACCGTTCTCGTCGTTGAGATAGACCTTGACCTTGCCACTGAGAATTACGTACATGGAGTCGCTCTGATCCCCCTCCGAGAGAACGATGGTATTGCGCGGGTAGGTACGGCGCACCATACGCTGCTCGATCAACGCCAGGGCATCAGTATCCATACCATGAAATATGGAAATGTTCTCGATCATCTTGATACGTTCTCTTGTTATGTACCATGAAGGGCGTACGCTCCCTACGACCTTTCATACCTGCGACGGCATTTACTCCGTCTCCCGGCGGCATCCTTTTCCGTGTGCCTGATGTACACTTCAATCAATCCGTTCATCTCGGGCGCGCGAAAAGTGCGCCGACGACCGGTGACACGATATTCCTGTGGATCAGCGCATCCTCGCGCCATGGACTCAAGATTAACTTTAACAGAAAAAACAAGGACTGACAGACGCAGGGTGATCCCGACTTCGGCATCTTGTGACGCATGACATATCCGGTGAAACACCGCTGCGCTTAGGGGCGGGAAACGCGGGGATCGATTCATTCCAGCATGAAAGCGGACAGAAACAAGCTGACAATCACCCTGGCTCTGGGTCTCATGATCGGGCTGCTGGGCATCGCGATCAACCACCTGCCGGGCAGTGCGACCTGGGAGGAGCAGGTGGGACTCGACCTGCTGTTCAAACTGCGCGGTCAGCGCCCACCGCCCCAGGACGTTGTGATCGTGGCGATCAATGGTACAACCTCCTCACAACTGGGATTGGGTGAAGAGATCCCGGAATGGCCCCGCTCCCTGCATGCCCAATTGATCGAGCGCCTCGACAGGGCGGGCGCCCGGGTGATCGCCTACGATATCTACTTCAAGAAAGCGCGCAATCCCGATACTGATGCGGAGATGGCCCAGGCCATGCGGGAAGCCGGCAAGGTGTTGCTGGTCGCCTACCTGCAGCAACAGCAACTCGACGATGGCAGGCAAACTCATCAACTGGAGCAATTGATACCACCGGCGCCTCTGTTTGCGGATGCCGCGCTTGCCACGGCACCTTTCGTCCTACCAAAAATCCCGGTCAGAGTGAGTCGTTTCTGGACCTTCAGCGGCGCCCAGCAGCACATCTCTCTCCCGACTCTGGCACTGCAACTTGCGCTCGACCCGCAGGGGGAGCGATTGCGACAGTTGCTCATCCAGGCGAATGCACAAGGTGCGGACCCACTCAGCCTGTCCCACGATCCGCTGAGACTTGCTCAGCAACTGCGTAGTCAACCCGGACTGATCCGGCAGCTGGATGAAATTCTGCAACAACAGGTCAGGCACGCACCGGACCCTAGGCAATATGAGGAACTGCTGGCCCTGACATCGTTGTACCAGGGCACCACCCATCCCTATCTGAATTTTTATGGTCCACCGGGCACGATTCCCACGCATCCGATCCAGAACCTGATCGGCAATGCGGAAGTCGACTGGAGCCAATTTCGCGACAAAACAGTGTTCGTCGGTTACTCGGGGCACTACCAGCCGAGACAGAAGGATGGTTTCTACACCGTGTTCTCCCAGCCTAATGGGCTGGATCTCAGTGGTGTGGAGATTGCCGCCACCGCCTACGCCAATCTGCGCCATCGGGAGACTCTGAAGGACAACCCCGGTCTGGCCACGATGGTAATACTGGGTTTTGGGCTATCAATCGTCCTGATCCTGCGAAATCTGCCGGGGCTCAGCGGTATCGCAGCAGGGATCCTGTTCAGCAGCGCATGCTTGGTTGGGGTTTACATCCTTTTCTACCTGCAGCATCGCTGGTTGCCCTGGTTCATACCGCTGGCCGTGCAGATGCCGGTGGCCATGATCATCACCCAGCTCAGTCACTACCGCCAGATCCGGAAAAGCCGGGAACGCCTGCGTCAGCTGTTCGGTTACTACCTGCCGGGCGATGTGATCGAGCGCCTGGTCAAGGACAACCGCCAGCCAAACAACCAGGTCGATTCTGCCTTCGGAGTCTGCCTGGCCACCGATGCGGCAAACTACACGGCACTCGCCGAGAGTATGTCTCCCGAGGCGTTGCAACAGTATCTGAACCGCTATTTCGAGCTCCTGTTCACCCCGATCCGCTACCGTGAAGGGGTGGTTTCCGATGTCATCGGGGATGCCATGCTGGCGATCTGGCCGGCCAATGAGACGGACTCGACACTGCCACAGCAGGCGTGCCTGGCCGCCATCGAGATTGACGAATTGATCCGCCTCTCCGACCTTGAACCCAAGCTCGTCACCCGCATGGGGCTACACTGCGGTGACCTGGTGATGAGCCATGTGGGGGCTATCGATCATTTCGAATATCGTGCCGTGGGCGATATCGTCAACACCTCTTCCCGCATCGAGAACCTCAACAAACAG
The DNA here is from genome assembly GCA_040507245.1 of Candidatus Thiodiazotropha sp. Taxonomy (GTDB): domain Bacteria; phylum Pseudomonadota; class Gammaproteobacteria; order Chromatiales; family Chromatiaceae; genus Thiodiazotropha. Next base: position 377 of record JBEVVH010000130.1, on the reverse strand, counting down.
CTCGGCACACGGATCCTTGCCTCCGATGATTTCGTCAGACATCTGCAAGGTGTTGTCACCCGGGAACTGGGGCAATTCATGGTCGCCGGGAAACAGCAGCCGCTCACTCTGCACGAGATTGCCGCCACCGAAACGCACGCTGACCCGCAAACTCTTGTGATGCACGAGGCCTTTGCCCGAGCCCTGACCGATTGGAAAAAAGGTGACCGTGAACGCGCGAACCAACAGTTCGAAAGAATCCTCGAGGCGTTTCCTGATGACGGTCCAAGCCGGTACTACCAGCAACAATTCCAAGCGAGTCTTCGATCTCATGAAAGATTTTGGGACATCCAAGTCCACCAAAATCGATTCGATCTTTGACAGCCTATTAGTGCCCC
>JBEVVH010000129.1:0-10254 GCA_040507245.1 Candidatus Thiodiazotropha sp. | reverse complement strand
GGGGGCTCAAGGAGCCGATAGGCTCCGTTAAATAGAGCGCTTTGAGCGGTTCACAGCGAAAGCCCCCGGCTTTGCCGGGGGATGGTTACTTAAATGACGTTGATTTGGCGCCCGGCAGTCCGAGGTTGATCCATACCGATGTCTTCATTCCAGTCCGTGAGCCGCCGTCCGGATGGTTGTCATTTGCGTAGCGGCAAAGGACAATCCGTACAACCTTCCACCCAAAACAACAAGTTCAGCCGTGTCTTTACTGGCCCTATACCAACAACAACTGCAAACCCGGGAATACCATCCTGATCAGGAACAGGAAAGCGTGATCCGGGCGTTCACCCAGTTGGCTGCGGATCTGTCTCAGCCGCGAAAATCCCGCCACTGGTTCTGGCAACCCAAACCGGATCCGCTCAAAGGGATCTACCTCTGGGGCGGGGTAGGCAGGGGCAAGACCTGGCTGATGGATCTGTTCCACCAGGCCTACCCTGAGCTGGGCATCGAACGGCACCATTTTCACGCCTTCATGCGCGAGATTCATGGACGTCTGAAAGTCCATGAGGGGCAGGGTGATCCGATGACTGCCATTGCCCGGGAGATGGCCGGACGCATGCGGGTGTTGTGCCTGGACGAATTCAATGTCATCGACATTGGCGACGCGATGTTGATGCGCGGATTGCTCACGGCCCTGTATCAGGTCGGTATCGTGCTGGTGACCACCTCCAATCAGCCTCCTGACAGACTCTATTGGGAGGGTCTGCAGCGAGAACAGTTTCTGCCCGCAATCGAACTGCTGAATACCCGAAACCGGGTGATCGAACTCTCCGGTGAGCAGGATTACCGGCTGCAGTTGTTCGGCGCGACGGAGCTCTACCACACGCCCCTGGGAGACGGGGCCACGATCGCCCTGAGTCGGGAGTTCGACCGTCTGGTGAGCGGCGTGGTCGAGGAACTGGGCAGTTTCCCGGTGCCGGGACGGGCGGTGCGGTTCGTTAAACGCTGCAACGGCGTCATCTGGTGTGACTTCAACGCCCTGTGTGGACCACCCCGCTGGCAGAACGACTATCTGGAGCTGGCCCGCTGTCATCACACCCTGTTCATTTCCGACATCCCCCAGCTCGATGGCACCTGGGATGACCGAAGCCGCCGCTTCATCAACCTGATCGATGTGCTCTACGACCGAAAGGTCAATGTGGTGATCAGCGCGGACGCCCCTCCGGACACCCTGTACCTGGGACAGCGTCTCGCTTTCGAGTTCAAACGCACCGCCAGCCGCCTCAAGGAGATGCAGTCCGACGCCTATCTGGAAACAGCCCACCTGGGCTGACCCGTCAACGGACTCTCACGCCCCGACAGACAATGCTGTGGCAGATGGTCAGTTGATTCTCAGGCTAAGCGCAACGGATGTTCATGGCGCTGGCTGCTCGACGATGATCGTGATCCTGTCAGAGAACAGGGCGGGACTCTGGGGTTCATGGGTCTCGTCACCCAGCAGCAGCTGCAGGGTATGCGGACCCGGGGGAAGCTCAAGCCAGGTTTCGGTTTCTCCGGCATCGAAGTGGCGGTGCTGTGCGTCCCTTGGAATCGGTTGATCCAGGTCAGGCAGACTGTCCAGATCAATCAGCAGGTGGTGATGACCGGCGCTGTGGCGAATTTTCCCCTGGGTGCCAGCGGGGGTGATGCCGAAGCCTTCGATACCGAAGCGGACATGAAAGGGACTTTCTACCCGGTCTCCATCCTGGATATCAATGAAAAAGACCCGGGCGTCAGGCGGCGGTGTATGGGCCCATGCCGGGCCGACGAACAGCCACAGCAACGGCAGTAGAAATCGAGAACGTGACAGAACCATAATCTTCAATCATAGACCAGATTCATAAACGGGTTAGCCCGCTGGATGCGGGATCCCCGTTTGAGCGATCCTCACCGGTCTGTCTGCCGTTGCGGTAACTCAGGCAGGTGAAGAAGTCACTTAAATTTGATTCGTCCATGGGCAAATGATGTTTCGAGATGGTCAAGACTCGTGAATTCAGGGCCGATCGTCACGATCGGTACTGATGCGGCTCATCGGAGTCTGTGCACAACACGAAACCATTGCCAGCTTTCTGGAATTTGCTCAAAGCGGAAGTCCGGGTCAAGTCGGCGGCGTAACGACATCCCTGGGCTGAGCGCAAACAGAGCCGTTGCGTCAGCAGGCGGGACATAGTCAGAGTAGTCGGATTGGATACGCAGCCGGACCTTAGTGTCCAATCGATAGCTCAGCGAAATAATCTCTCCCAGATTCGAGCCCCCTGCGTCGACCAGCACCATCGGCTGTTCAGTGCGATTGATAATACGTGCCAGCTCCGCATTGCCAGCACTTAAGGATTTCGTCCACCAGGTATCGGCATGCAGAATCTGCCATTGGGACAGCAACCCCGCAGTGCTCAGCAGCGCAAGCAAAATAATCGCAATGCGACGTGAACCCGCACCACCTTGCCAATAACCGTTAATCGCGCCTACCAGCAACATCTCAAACGCGAGAAACGCGGGCAACAGGTAGCGGGACTCCAGGGATCTGCGCCCGCCGAGCAGCAGATCCGGCAACAGCAGACTGAGCACCCAGATCAACAGCATCGTCCATAGCAGCTTCTCCGATGGTTCTCTCTGCTTACGGAGTACGATGGCGAAGAGCACGGGTACCAGCAGCAGTTCTGACCAGGCGTATCCCGGAAGGTCGATGAAAGGTCGGGACAGGTGCTTCAACCAGATCCAGGTCAGCCGCTCCGTGCTCACTGTCTGCGACATCCATTGCGTGAACTGCTGCAATGCGGCATAGCCGTCTACGATCAGCAGCATCCAGGGCAGAAACGCAACCAGTGCCGCAGTAATCGCATAACCCAGGTGTCTGAGTGTGCTGCGTTGCAGATCCTTGTCACCTAATCCACGCCAGCCGACGTAAATCAGGTGTACCGCGATTAGCAGACCACTCAGCAGATGCGTGTACAGCGCAAGCGACAGTAGCAGCGCATATAGTGACCAGTTGCAGGCCGAGTCACTGCGTAGTGCGCGCAACAAAGCCGCACTGGAGGCGGCGATGAGTACACTCCATAGGGCGTACTGGCGCGCCTCCTGGGCGAACAGCAGGTGCAGGGGCGATACCGCCAGCAGTACAAGCGCCAACCAGGGCGCCGGCCCGCGGCCGAACAGTTCCCGGGCCCACCAGGCAACGGCGGGAAACAGCAACAGGCTCAGTAACGCGGAGGTCGCGCGAATCCCAAGTGCCGTCATCTCACCCGGCTCGACCGACAGACGCGCGAGAAGGAAGAACAGCGGGGGGTGTTCCGGATGCCCCTTGAGCGCTCGCCAGGTATCCGACCAGCCCAATCCCGGATCCGCTGTCTGAAAGCGCAGCACCTGTGATGCGCTCAGATCCTCTCCCCCTGAGAACAGCGAGTGTCGGACAGCCGCGTGCTCAAAACCCAGCACTCGAATCACCGAGAACACTTCGTCATGCCAGACGATCATACGTTGCATGTCGTAGAAGCGTGCAAAGCCCGCTACGGTGACCAGCAGCAAAGCGATCGAAATCAGTGTGCGAGTGGCGGCATCCCTACCGGTAAACATGCGTGACCTCTGGAATAGAACGGAGCCGATGTCCACCTTTGACGCCCGGCCCCTGAATGGCCACCGAGTATAGCGTCGACGACAGCGACAACGTTGAGACACGCTGCGCAGTTGAGCGGATCAACTCCGAAACGGCTGCCTTACGGCGGGTGGATATCTCCCGGGTTGAATCGGGTCAGTTGAAACTTGCTGCACGGGTGTTTGACCCTGATTGAAAAGGTTGCTTTGGGTGGACGCTCAGGATTTTCCCAAAAGATCCTTGAGCATCTGCAGCGTCACCTGACGACCCAGTTCACCGATTGCGGTGGTCAGGGGGATCTCCTTGGGACACACCTGGACACAGTTCTGGGCATTGCCGCAATCGCTGAGTCCGCCTTCGGCCATGATCGCATGGAGTCGCTGGGTCTTGTGATACTGCCCGGTAGGGTGGGCGTTCATCAGGCGTACCGCCGCCAGGGTGGCCGGCCCGACGAAGTCCTGGGCCATGGTGTACTGAGGACAGGCTTCCATGCAGCAGCCGCAGGACATGCAGCGGCTGTAGAGGTAGTTGTCCTTCCACTCCTCCGGGGAGATGCGCGGGGCTCCCTCATGGATGTCCCAGGCGCCGTCGATCTCGATCCAGGCGCGAACCTTCTTCAGATCGCTGAACATCCAGCTGCGGTCCACCATCAGATCCCGGATCACCGGGAACTTGCTCAGGGGTTCGAGGCGGATCGGCTGTTCCAAGGAGTCGACCAGGGCGGAACAGGCCTGCCGGGGTCGCCCGTTGATGATTATGCTGCAGGCGCCGCAGACCTCCTCCATGCAGTTGAACTCCCAGGCCACCGGATCGACCCGGACGCCGTCCAGGGTAACCGGGTTTTCGCGCAGCACCATCAGCGCGGAGACCACATTATGACCGGCGCGATAAGGAATGCGGAAACGCTGCCAGTAGGGTGGGCTGTAGGGGTTGTCCTGGCGGCGGATATGGAATTCGAGACGCTTCATGGCTGCCCTCAACGATAGTCCCGGGGCTGTTCCGGGGAGAGCACCGACAGATCCACCGGCTGGTAGCTGATCTTTGTGCCCTGTTCGGCGTATTCGGCAATGGTGGTCTTCAGCCACTGATCATTCTGTGCCTTCCAGGCCTCCCGGTAGGCCTCATAGGCCGGATCCCCTGGATAGGCATCCTTGGGCATCTTCAGTTCGAAGGCGGGCTTGTAGTGGGCGCCGCGGCACTCGTCCCGGGCCTGGGCGCTGGCGGCGATCACCTGACCGAGGCGGATCATCTCCTGTAACTGGCGGGTAAAGGCAAGACCCTGATTGGACCAGCGGTTGGCCTCCTGCAGATCGACCTGATGGGTGCGGGCTTCGAGTTCCCGCAATTCGTCCAGCGCCTTGCCCAGGCTCTCGTTGTCCCTTACCACCCCGACCCGGTCGGACATCACCTCTCCGAGTTCCCGGTGCAGGGAGTAGGGGTTCTCTCCACCATTGCTGTCCAGCAGGGACTGGTTGATCGCCTGTTGGCGTTGGATCTCGTCCTCGTAGGCGCGCTCGGGAACCGATTCCCGGTCTTCCTGAAGCCCCTTCAGGTAGCTGGCGACCGATTCTCCGGTGACCCGTCCGCTGTAGGAGGCCGAGAGCAGAGAGTTGGCGCCCAGCCGATTGGCGCCATGATAACCGTAGTCGCACTCCCCACAGGCATAGAGTCCGGGGATGTTGGTGGCATGGTTGCGCGGACTTCCAGGGGCCATGCCGCCGGAACTGTCCTTTTCGAAATCCATCCACAGGCCGCCCATGGCATAGTGGGCCGAGGGGTAGATGACCATGGGTTCATGCACCGGGTCGTCACCGTGAAACTTGCGGTAGATGTCGAGTATGGCGTGCAGGCGCTGTTCGATGAAACCCGGATTGAGGTGTGTCAGGTCCAGGTAAACTTTGTGGTCGCCCCCTACACCGAGCCCCATCTCATGAACCACACGCCAGATGGCCCGCGAGGCCACGTCCCGGGGCACGGTGTTGCCATAACTGGGGTACCACTCTTCGAGGAAGTAGAACCGTTCCGCTTCGGGGATCTCCCGGGGACGACGTGTGTCCTGGGGATCCTTGGGTACCCAGATGCGTCCTCCTTCACCCCGGGCTGCCTCGCTCATCAGGCGGGTCTTGTCATCGCCGAGCATGGCGGTGGGGTGAAACTGGAAGAACTCGGTGTTGGCGAACCAGGCTCCCTGCTGGTAGGCGCGGCAGGCGGCGGACCCGGTGGAATTGGTCGAATTGGTGGAGCGGTGACCGTACACCTGTCCCATGCCACCGGTGGCGAGGATTACCGCATCGGCGCGGAACCGGGTCACCTCCAGGGTGCGCAGGTTCATGGCGACGATCCCCTTGCAGGCGCCCTGGGCATCCAGGACCAGGGAGAGGAACTCCCACCATTCGTATTTTTGCACCCGTCCCAGGGCCTCCTGGCGGCGTACCTCCTGGTCCACCCCGTAGAGTAGTTGTTGCCCGGTGCTGGCCCCGGCGAACACGGTGCGGCGGTTCTTCACCCCGCCGAACAGGCGCAGGTCCATCAGGCCTTCCGGAGTACGGGAGAAGGTGACACCCATGCGCTCGAAGGTGCGGATCAGCCCCGGCGCCTCCTCGCACATGGATTTGACCGGGGGCTGGTTGGCCAGGTAGGCGCCGCCCTTGAGGGTGTCCACGATATGTTGCCAGATCGAGTCCCGTTCCCCCTTGGTGTCGAAGCAGGCGTTGATGCCCCCCTGGGCGCATACGGAATGGGAGCGTTTGACCTCGAACAGGGAGAAGATGTCGACCTGGGCGCCAGATTCCGCCACCCGCAGAGCCGCCCACAGACCGCCCAGGCCGCCGCCGATGACAATCACCTTGCGCGGCCGTTTCATAATACAAACCCCAGCATGCCGTGAATGCCCATCGCGCTGAGTAACAGAAAGATTCCGCAGCAGGCGTAAAACCACAGGCGCTGTGCCGCCACACTGGTGGTCATGCCCCAGGATATGGCCATGGTCCAGAGGCCGTTGCTGAGGTGAAACACTGACAACAGCAGGCCCAGCAGGTACACCGCGAAGATCCAGGGTACGCTCAACAGCCGCTGCATGTGTCCATACAGGTCCAATCTCACAGACGGATCATACAGGCCATACAGACGGGTCCAGCCTACGTGGAACAGCAGGAACAGCAGGATCGCCACCCCGGAAATGCGTTGCAGGAAATAGAACCGGTGATGCAGCCAGGGGAAGCGGTTCCAATCCCGGCTGCCGTCGCGCAGGATCAGCAGACCATACCCGGCATGAAACAGCAGCGGCAGGGTGATGACGAAGATCTCCATCACCACCAGATAGTTGAGGCTCTGCAGCCAGCCCACCACATGTTCGTCGTAGTACTCGGCACCGAAACGGGATTGGGAGTTCTCCCACAGATGGAAGGCGAGGAACCCTCCCACGGGCAAAAGCCCTAGCAGAGAGTGAAGCCGGCGCATGAGGAAGTGCGGATTCTGAATCGAGGCAGTCACGAGGAAATACCCCTATCCGACCGGTTGGAATATGACAGTATTCAAAACGCTCCTGTACCACGATCGGTCGGCGCGGGGGAAAACCGATCGGAGAATGCGGGTGATTTTAAATCCGTAGTTTGAGGACGATACACCAGGCCTGTCGCTGCGCTGTCCGGTCTTCGCAAAGGCCGGTTCCCAATCCGGCACGTCCACCGACAATACTGCCATCCCGATGCGCTTCAGGCAATCATCGGCTGCAAGCCGGTTGGTTGGCGGGTGCGGCAAGGATACCGGAATGTCACCAGATCCGAGGGGATAGGGGATTGTCGATATCCGGGGCATTCCGGTCTGCGTTCCCTCGCTTATCACAGGACCGGGAGGGTGTCTGGCTAGAATTCTCCAGTACCGCAGACTGGCAGATACGCATAACCCGTACCGGGGAGGTATGGTGTATCCGCAACGGCTTTCATGGAGGTTACCTGCCATGCGTCCCAGAAAATCACAGCAACACAGGCGTCGTGTTCCCATTCGGTTTGCACCACGGTTTCAATCTGGCCATCCAAATCATGATCCAGTATCGATTCGGTCAGTCTCCCGGAGTCATCGTATTTGTACATCCAATTGTAATAGCCTCCATCCCCATCCGGTATGATGGATTCCTCATACATCACCAGCTGACAAGCGAGTCTTCGATCTCATGAAAGATTTTGGGACATCCAAGTCCACCAAAATCGATTCGATCTTTGACAGCCTATTAGTGCCCCGGCCGTCCCGGTCACTGACACTACGCGATGACTTCGCAAGCTCGTCACCGCTCCGTTGTCAGCTCCCGAATGACTGGACGTCGCGTTCGGATGCGATCTTTGGATCCCCTTTGGCGCCTACGGCACGTCGGGTTTCCAGTATCGCCTCGCGACTACCGGGGACTACCAGCCTTCGCTTCGCTTTCCCTGGCTGGCAGCGTCGGCTTCATTGTAGGTGAAGCTGTGATACACATAGCCAAGTCGTGGTGGGGTCGGTGGCGCAAATGAGGCGGTTGCCAGTCGGTTGTTGGACTGGTAGGTGAAACTCGCGGATCCCTCGTAGCGACCGTCCGAGGGTATGATTCTCATGGATTCAACGCGTCCAGCCGGATCATAAATCAGCACGGTTTCAGTCCCGCCACCCAGTGTATCGGTGAGGGACGATACATAACGCGTCAACCTCCGGTCTGCATACTCCAGTCGATATTGATTACTGAAAGTGACGCCCAGATCGTCGCTTTCCACGACATAGTCGGATTGGGCGATGGTGCCATCGTCATTGTAGGTGTAACGCGTGTAATTTTTACCCCTGCCACTGCTGTCGGTTCGGGTAATCAGGTCCAGGAAGCCGTCACTGTTGTAGTGATAAGTGTGGATGTAGTCATGATAGACGGGCTGATAGTCGGAATCGGGAGTGTCGTCGTCCGTGTATGTGAAGCGATTTTCGACCAGTCTGCCTGTACCGTCATAGAAGTACTCGGATAATCCTTCGTAAATGCCGTTGTGATCGTAATCATAACGTTGCAGGCTGATGCGGTCGGTGTAGATCTTGGGCGTGAGCGTGCTGGCGTTGCCATTTCCATCACCGCAGCTGGTCAACAGCCCGCTGAGAATCGACAGGTAGGTAAAAGTTAAGGTAGCGGTTTTGATGATATGGGGCATGTTGAACGTCCTGTTGTTCATGGTCGTCACGGCAACTCCGCTTGCCGGGCTGACTTAACAGGTGAATCCAATCCTGAACGCTTGGGGCTTGTCAGATCAGTGTCGTCAGACCCTGAGCCGCGTCAGTGTGGCGTCCCTGCAGCTGCTTTTCAAGAAACATCTCGCGGTTCAGGGTGAGTGGAATCTTCCCCTGTCGACTCGCCATCCAGCAGGGGATGCATCTCGATTACGATCGGGCTGGTTCGCGCCAGGGGCACGAACTCGGCCTGTTCCTCGATAGGCGGCGAGTTGCGTGGAGTCATGCGATAGAGTCCGTAACAGACCAGCAGGAATAGCATCAACGCGGAGAAGTAGGGCAGGCCCACCGCCGCATACCGGTCCATGATCCAGCCGCCTGTGGATGGGCCGGCCAGCGCGCCGAGTCCATACAACAGCAGGAGTCCTCGGGTTGCGCCCAGTACCTGCCCGGGTTGCAGGTGATCATTGGTGTGCGCCACACTGATGGCATATACGGAAAACATCAGGCCACCGTAGACAAAGGCGATCAGTTTCAACCCCGGCCATTGCGCCTGCACTATCAGGCCGGCGGCCAGGGCGGTGAGCGCTGCCGCGAGGCAGACCAGGATCAATACCCGGCGCCGGTCGTGTCGATCCGATAGGTGTCCGATAGGTAGTTGCAGCAGGGCGCCGCCAACGATGGTTGCACTCATCAGCCCTGCGATGTCCCCGGCGGTCATGTCAAGACGTGCGCCGAATACCGGGGTCATGCCCCAGAATGCCCCGTTGACCATTCACGCGATCACCACGCCAGCGACCCCAAGGGGTGAAAGTCGGAATAGTTGCATGAGCGGAAGATGCGGATGGGTGTCGATTGATGGCTCCGCGACCCTTGTCACTGCAATTGGAATGATCGCAAGGACGATCAGCACGGTGGTAAGAGCGAAGGGCGCAAGGCTGGCCGGGTCATAGATCAGCAGAAGGAACTGGCCGCTGGCCAATGCTAGCAGGGTGGTGATCATGTATACGGCGAAAACCCGGCCCCGGGACGAGGCCGGTGTCTTTTCGTTGAGCCAGCTTTCCACCACCATGTAGAGGCCCACCATGGCGGCACCGTTTAGCACCCTCAGGAGAAACCACCAGTTCACGCCGCTGAGCAGGCCGAATAGCAGGGTTGTCGCGGCACCCAGAGCCGCGAATGCGGCAAAGGTGCGGATATGCCCGACACGCTGAATGATCCCTGGGCCGCTGACGGTGCCGATGATGTAACCCAGGTAATACCCCATCATTACCAGGCCGGTCTGCGCATTGCTGAGCTGCTCAATGGTAGCCCGTACACCCAACAGGGTACCCAGCAGACCATAGCCGATCAGCAGAACGGAAAGTCCACCCAGCAGTACGACCGCTGCCAGCCAGGGAAAGCGAAGCGAAGGCTGGTAGTCCCCGGTAGTCGCGAGGCGATACTGGAAACCCGACGAGCCGTAGGCG
>JBEVVH010000128.1:0-10256 GCA_040507245.1 Candidatus Thiodiazotropha sp. | reverse complement strand
TTGTTAGTGTTCGTGCATCAATTTTTTCCATCCGGGAATAATACGTGATATCCGTTAAAATATCTCCCTATTATTGAGCCGAGTTAATAGATACCGTGCTTCGCCATCGGAAACGTGAGCACGATATCGGTCTCACCGAAGGAACCGCTCTTGACAAAAAAGGCATCGAGACCGCATCGGCACTGAGCGCTATAGCAATCGGCAGCGGGTTCGAGCCCATGGGGATCGAGGGGTTTGGGGCAATAACGAAAAGTGCGCCGGTGTCATATTCAGTCAGCGGAAGTTGAACGGATTTCAGTGTGTTCCCATCGGAACTCAACAGGTTGGCCCGCCGCACGTCGCCGGATGCCAGGGAGGGCAATTGGGAGTTGACCGCATCGTCCGGTCTGTAGTGTTGTGCAACATGGCTGTAGTCCTCGATGTGTGTAGCTTGCTGCACAAAGGCGGCGCCGCTGGAGACCCGGATCAGAATCGAGTATGCCTTGATGCCTCCGCTGGGTTCCACCAGTCCTGCGTTGCTACTGTCAGCATAGGGTGCACCGTATCCCCCCGTATCCTGCGCGACACCGTTTTCCGATAAAGCGCCGGACTCGAAACCGTTGATCTGCCCGTTGGCCGAGCCGGCTGACCAGGCATCCGCGATCACCGAGCAGTTCGCCGGTATGCCGGTTGCGTCATGTTGCATGCCGGCGGTGATGGATCTGTCCCCGGCGGTTTCGTTGACGATACCATCGGCGTTTCCGCTGGCGTCGATCTCCGCGTACAGGCCCCCGTCTTGGGCGGGTCCGGGGCCGTCGGCGATCACCCCCATTTCGATGATCTCTACATAACCTTCGGTCAGGTCATAGTCGGTTGTGATGTTGTAACGGTTGATGAAGTCGATACCGGTTTTTAGCCGGGTGTTGTCTGGATAGCTGCAACTTTCGTCTTCAGTAATCAGGTTGGGTAAGCCACTTGACCCATTCCGGCGCAGGGTGGCATTCCAGACATCATAGGGTGAGAGATAGATATTGAGATCGAACGCCTTGGCGCCGATACGCGATTCATGGAACCTGACTTTGACCGCTTTGTAGAGATCGGTGGTGTTGGTGACTGTTAGGTTGGTGATGAAATTGTTGTTTACGGTGTAATAGGGTATGAGGGCAATCTGGCCGGCACCGTCGGTATTGATATGCACGGCATTTGATGCGCTTGAGACAAGGTACAGCAATGCCGCCCATACGATCCCGGGTTGTTTTGCCATGACATGGCCTCCTATTCCTTTAGTGGTTTTTTCTCAACTCAATCCATCTTATCAAAATCCCAGGCCTGCTGGCCTGATTCTCAGACGGACCGCCCTGCGTAGTCATTGGCCTTAACTGTGCACCGACCCCAGCAAACTGTGGCATGAGGCGCATTTGAATTTCGCGCTGAGCGTGGTTGAGCGACCAAATATACGTCGAATCAGTCAGATAAGGAACTTAGCGAGATCCTGTCAGTCTGCTTTGTGTCAAGATGTGACAGAGTCCTGGGCCGACACAGGTCGTTACACGATAGTCGTTTTCCTGTCCCGTTTCTGCCGCGATAATAGCTTGGCGTGTTTGTGCTTCTTTGAGGGTGAATGCTTGTCTGTGTCTCGTGAACCGGGTTATGCCCGATCTCTGTTCCTGATCCTGCTGGTTATGCTACTCGCAGGGTGCAGCACCGTTCCTGACCGGAATGAACTGCCTGTTGAGACCCTGGAGGCATTCAGTCAGACGGGTAGCGATTGGGTGGTGCCGGATCGATGGTGGCTGGATCTTCAGGACAACAGCCTCGAGGGGCTGATCGAACAGGCCCTGTCACACAATTTTTCCCTTCGCGCTGCCTGGGCGCGGCTGCGCCAGGCTGAGGCGGTGGCGCAGCGTGAAGGCGCGGCGCGACTGCCGAGCCTGGATCTGAATGGCAGCCTGACCCGCTCGGACGGTAGCGATACGCGGGCATCCACGAGTCGTCAGTTGGGTTTGTACGCGGGTTATGAGCTGGATCTGTGGGGGCGGGTCAAGGCCAGCTCGGATGCGGCGGCGCTGGATGCCCAGGCCTCCCAGGCGGATCTGCGCACCGCTGCGCTGAGTCTCAGTGCGAGCCTGGCGGATACCTGGTACCAGCTGGTGGAACAGCGGGCGCAGATCGATCTGATCGGACGCCAGCTCAACCTCAACGGACAGTTGCTGGAGTTGATCGAGGGGCGCTTCAAAACCGGCCAGGTCTACGCCAGCGATGTCTACCGCCAGCGCCAGCTGCTGGCGCAGACCGAAGGGGAGATGGCCCAGGCACAGACCCGCCTCAAGACTCTGGAACACCAGTTGACGATCCTGCTTGGATCGGTGCCGGGCAGTCAGACCCTTCCGATGGATGCAGACCTTCCCGTGCTGCTGCCATTACCAACAACCGGCCTGCCCTCCGAATTGTTAAACCGGCGACCGGATCTACAGGCCGCCCTGCTGCGTCTGCAGGCCTCCGATGCCCGGGCCGCGGCCGCAGTGGCCAACCGCTACCCGCGTCTCGATCTGAGTGCCGCACTCACCACCCCCGGCGCCACCGGGGGGGTATTCGACGGCTGGCTCGGCAACATCGTCGCCCAGTTGAGCGCACCCTTGTTCGACGGGGGTCAGCGGCGCGCCGAGGTGGCGCGAACCGAGGCGGTGGTGCGTGAGTCCCTGAACGATTACGCTCAGGCCCTGTTGGAAGCACTGGGCGAGGTGGAGGATGCCCTGGTGGCGGAGGCCGGTCAGCGCCGCTACCTGTCGTCCATCGATGCCCAACTGGACGCCCTGGCCACGGTGGCGACCCAGGAGGGCCAACGCTATTTTCAGGGCGACGCGGATTATCTGTCGGTGCTCGACGCGATCCGTTCGCGCCAGTCGCTGGAGCGCCAGCAGGTGAGTGCCCGGCGCGAACTGATCAGCAATCGCATTGCCCTGGTCACGGCACTGGCCGGCGGCTGGTCCATGACTTCCGAGGATGAACCCCAATGAGCAATACCCCCGAATCATCCACCCTGTGGCATTTCGCCCGGCGCACGATCCCTGCCCTGGCGGTGGTGCTGGTGGCGGGCGTGGCGGTGACCTATCTGATGAATACCTCAAGCCATGCCAAGCGGGGTAAACCCACCCGTGAAGCACGCCTGGTGGAGGTGGTATCTGTCAGCCCCACGACGGTGCAGCTGGCCATCGAGGCCTGGGGTACGGTGGAGCCCGCGCGGCAGATCGAACTGCAGGCCCAGGTCGCGGGAGAGGTGCAGCGGATCAGTGACAACCTGGAGCCGGGGGCCTACGTCGATCAGGGTGAACAACTGGTGCAAATCGATCCTTCGGACTACCAGCTGGCGGTGCGCCAGCGCAAGGCCGATCAGGTGAAGGCCGAGGCGGATCTGGCCCTGGAGGCGGGCAAGGGGGCGGTGGCGAAACAGGAGTTCGCCCTGTTGAAACAGACCTCAAACCCATCCAAAGAGCAGCGCAGCCTGATGCTCAGGGAGCCCCAGCAGGCCACGGCCCGGGCTTCGGTGGCCGCAGCGGAGGCGGCCCTGGCGGCGGCTGAGCTGGATCTTGCACGGACCCGGATCCCGGCGCCGTTCAATGCCCTGGTGTTGGAACGCCAGGTCGACAGCGGCGCCCGGGTGGCGGTGGGCGGCAGCCTGGCGACCCTGGTCGGCACCGACAGTTTCTGGGTCGAACTTGCGGTGCCCGCCGCCAGCCTGCGCTGGATCGGCCTGCCCGGAGCGGATCGGCCCGGCTCGACGGTCAGGCTCTACCAGGATTTGGTGTGGGGCAAGGGGCACCACCGGAAGGGACAGGTGATCCGCCTGCGCGGCGATCTGGACGAGAAAGGACGCATGGCGCGCCTGCTGGTGGCGGTGCCCGACCCGTTGGCTCGGCAGGATTCCGCGCAGGACAGTCTGCTGATCGGCGCCTTCGTGCGGGCCGAGATCGAAGGACTGGAACTGCAGGACGTACTGGCCCTGGAGCGGGCCTGGCTTAGAGACGAGGACGCCCTGTGGGTGATGGACGCCGAGGGCAAACTTGCCATTCGCAAGCCCGAGGTGGTTTACCGTGGGGTCAATCAGGTTTACGCCCGCGGCGGTCTGTCGCCGGGGGACCGCATTGTCACCAGCGAACTATCGGTGGCGGTGGAGGGCATGCCCCTGAGGCTGGCCGATGAGCGTGGCCAGGAGGGTGGCAAGCAGCGGTCGGAGCAGGATGCGGAGGCGGCGCCCGCCAACCGCACTGAACGTCGGGGGGCATGACTGTGAGCCGTATCTGGCAAAAGGGCCCCATCGCCTGGATGGCCCGCAATTCGGTCACCGCCAACCTGTTCATGTTGGTGTTGATCTTCGGTGGACTCTACACCACCACGAAGATCCAGCAGGAGGTGTTTCCCGCCTTCGACATGGACCGCATCACAGTCAGCATCGCCTATCCGAGGGCCACCCCGGAAGAGGTGGAGCAGGGCGTGGTGCTGGCGGTCGAGGAGGCGGTGCGCAGTCTGGAGGGGATCGACGAGATCAGCTCCACGGCCTCGGAAGGAAGCGCCAAGGTGTCCATCGAACTGCTCTCCGGAGCGGAGGAGCAGAAGCTCTACCAGGATGTGCAGCAGGCGGTGGCGCGGATCACCACCCTGCCGGAGGAGACCGAACGGCCCAGCATCTCCATGGACGTGCACAAGCACGGGGTGGTGGAGATCCAGGTCTACGGTGACGCGGATGAACAGGCTCTCTATCACGCCGCTCAGCGGGTGCGTGAAAGTCTGCTGCAGCAGCCGGGAATCACCCAGGTCGACCTGGAGGGAGCCCGGGATCTGGAGATCCACATCGAGATTCCGGAATCGATGCTGCGCGCCCACGGTTTGAGTCTCAGCGAGGTGGCCCAGGCGGTCAAGGCGATGGCGGTGGACCGGGCCGGCGGCAGTATCGAGACCCGGGGCGGGGAGATCCTCCTGCGGGTCAATGAACGGCGCCAGTGGGCGCGGGAGTTCGCCGCCCTGCCGGTGATCAATGGGGAGGGCGGCGTGCTGCTGCGCCTCGGGGATATCGCCCGGGTCTCGGAGGGTTTCGCGGACAGCAACCGCATCGCCACCTTCGACGGTAAACGGGCCATCGGTGTCGAGGTCTCCCGGGTCGGCGAGGAGACCCCGCTGGGTGTCTCGGATGCGGTGCATCAGGCGTTGCCGGAGATCGTCGCCAGTCTGCCGCCGCAGATCCAGGCCACCGTCCTGCAGGATCGTTCCGACATCTACCTGGAACGCCTGCGGCTGTTGCTGAAGAACGGTTTCATGGGGTTGCTGCTGGTACTGGTGTTTCTCAGCCTGTTTCTCGAATTCAAGCTCGCCTTCTGGGTCACGGTGGGGATTCCCACCTCGTTTCTCGGCGGGTTGCTGTTCCTGCCGGGGCTGGATGTCTCGGTGAACATGGTGTCCCTGTTCGCCTTCATTATTGCTCTGGGTATCGTGGTGGACGATGCGATCATCGCCGGAGAGAACATCTACGAATACCGGCAGCGGGGCATGGGCTTCATTGAGGCCTCCATCCGTGGCGCCCGGGACATCGCCATCCCCATCAGTTTCAGTATTCTGACCAACATCGTGGCGTTTCTGCCGATGCTGTTCATCCCCGGTTCGTTCGGCAAGATCTGGGCGGTGATCCCGTTGGTGGTGAGCAGCGTGTTCATCATCTCCTGGCTGGAGGCGCTGTTCATACTGCCGGCCCATCTGGCGCATGTGAAGGACCGGCGCAACAGTCGCTGGGGGGAGGCCCTGCACCAGCGCCAGCAGCGCTTCAGTCTGGCCTTCAGGCATTTTGTCGAGGCGGTGTACGGACCATTCCTGGAGCGGGCGGTGCGGCATCGTTACCTCACCGTGACCTGCGCCCTGGGTATCCTCGCGGTGGTGATGGCCATCCCCATGAGCGGCCGCATGGGTTTCATCCTCATGCCCAAGGTGGAGTCGGACAGCGCCGATACCACCGTCACCCTGCCGGTGGGCACGCCCATGCAGCGGGTCGAGGCGGTGCGGGACCGGATGCTCGCGGCCCTGGACAAGGTGGTGGCGGAGCAGGGGGGCGATCAGCTCAGCAAGGGGGCTTTTGCGATTGTCGATGACAACACGGTGCGGGTGCGGGTCTACCTGCAGCCACCCGATATCCGCCCGATCAGCACAGCCCGTCTGGTCAAGTTGTGGCGCGAGGCTGTTGGCACCATTCCCGGCACTGAATCGAGCAAGTTCGAGTCGGATCGGGGCGGACCCGGCAGCGGCGCCTCGATCAGTGTGGAGCTGAGTCACCGCAACAGTGAGATGCTCGATCGGGCCAGCAGCGACCTGGCGGAACGGCTCGAACCCTTTGCCAACATCAAGGACATCGACGACGGTTACACCCCGGGCAAGCGGCAGTTCGACTTTCGCCTCACCGAGGCGGCGCGCAGCCTGGGCCTGACCAGTCACGAGATCGGCACCCAGATCCGGTCCGCGTTCTATGGCGCCGAGGCGCTGCGTCAACAGCGGGGCAACGACGAGGTGAAGGTGCTGGTGCGTCTGCCGGAGCAGGAGCGCACTCGCCTCTACGATCTGGAACAAATGTTGATACGTACCCCGGCCGGCGGATATGTGCCCCTCGCCCAGGTGGCGGAGTTTAAGCCCGGGCGGGCGTTTACCCAGATCGAAAGGCGTAACGGGCGGCGTACCATCACGGTCACCGCCAATGTGGAACCGATCAGCGAGACCGCGAGGGTCCTGGCGGAGGTGAAAACCGAGATGTTGCCCGCCCTGCTCAAGGACTATCCCGGCTTGAGTTACAGTTTCGAAGGTCGCCAGGCGAGCATGCGCGATGCGGTGGACAGCTTCATCGTCAGTGTCAGTGGCGCGCTGATCGTGATCTATGCCCTTCTGGCGGTGCCGTTCCGCAGCTACATTCAGCCGATGATCGTGATGAGCGCCATCCCCTTCGGTGCGGTGGGGGCGATCCTCGGTCATCTGCTGATGGGTTACAACCTGAGCATGATCAGCATCATGGGTATGATCGCCCTGGGCGGTGTGGTGGTCAACGATGCCCTGGTGATGATCGACTATGCCAACAACCGGCGCCGCGAGGGGCTGGATGCGTTTGAGGCCATGGTTGCCGCCGGGGTGCGCCGTTTCCGGCCGATCCTGCTGACCACGGTAACCACCTTCGGCGGTCTTGCGCCGATGATCTTCGAAACCTCCCGACAGGCCCGGTTCATGATTCCCATGGCCATCTCCCTGGGCTACGGAATCCTGTTTGCCACCACCATCACCCTGGTGCTGGTACCCAGTCTGTACGTCATCATGGATGACCTCGGGCGACGGCTCAGGGGGCGTAACGAGGAGACGGCGGCAGATTTGCCGACACCGGAGGTGTCCTGAATCCGGGCGGGGATTCTGAAATCGGGCCTGGGATATTGGCGCGGTGGAAAGCTCAAGCTTTATGGAATACCTGCCAACATCCCGATTCGACCCATTGATGATGTGCTATATATTCAGAATGGGATAAGAGTTTTTCCTTGCCACACGGAGGTTCTCTGGCTGTACAAATCATCTCCGGTGTAGCCCTTGTTTCGAGTTTCAGGTTCTCTGCTGTTCCGCTGTCTGATGCTGACGCTTTTTTTGTGCGGCTGGAGTGGGATCAGCCATGCCTGGGAGAATCTCGATCCTGAGAGTGAGGCCGCCCTGAAGCTGACCCCCAACTCTGAGAACGGCCGCTTGGTCTACCAGAACTGTGCAGTGTGCCACATGCCGGAAGGCTGGGGCACGCCGAACGGGGCCTACCCTCAGATCGCAGGTCAGCACCGGAGTGTGATCATCAAGCAGTTGGCGGACATCCGCGCCAATAACCGGGATAATCCTTCGATGTACCCGTTCACCCTGCCGGAGGAACTGGGGGGCGTTCAGTCGATTGCCGATGTGGCGCAGCATATTGAGAACCTCAAGATGACCCTTGCGACCAGCCAGGGGCCGGGTGATGATCTGCTGCGCGGCAAGCGCCTCTACGGCGAATATTGCGTGGAGTGTCACGGTGATCGGGGCGAAGGGGATGCGGAGATGGTGTATCCGCGGATTCAGGGACAGCACTACCCCTACCTGTTGCGGCAGATGGAATGGATCAGGAACGGCAAGCGCAGGAATGCCAATCGCAAAATGGAGGAGGCGATCCGCATGTTTAGTGACCAGGATCTGAAATCGGTGTCGGATTACGTATCGCGTATGCCGCCTGATGAGTCCAGGCGATCTACCGGTGACTGGAGTAACCGGGACTATGGACGAAGATAACCGCGACTCCTACTCCGTGGATATACCGGAATCCATGCCCGATCGGCGCTTTTCCGCCCGGCGGGAGATGGTTGTCAGTTTCCTGTGGCTGTTCCTGCCGGTTTCATTGCTGCTGGCGGGTATCTTCTTCGCCTTCTCCAATCAGACGGAGAAGTATGAGCTGCAAACCACTCTGATTCGCGAGGAGTCCGCGATGCATAGCGCCAGTGAACTGACCTCGCTGGTGTTTGTGCAGAAACTTTCGGACCTGTTCGTGCTGGCTGAAGGAGAGATTCTCAAGACCTACCTGCACGACAGGAGTCTGGCCAACTGGATTCGCGTGGCGCGGGAGTTTTCCCTGTTTGCCCGGCGTAAGCCCAAGTACCAACAGCTTCGTCTGATCAATCTCCAGGGCAAGGAGGAGATCCGGGTCAACAATCAGCCCGAGGGGCAGGAGATCGTGCCCCGCAATGCACTGCAGGACAAGAGCGGGCGTTATTATTTCGAGGAGTCTGTCAAGCTCGAGCAGGGTGAGATCTATGTGTCGCCCCTGGACCTGAATGTGGAAAACGGTATGGTCGAGCAGCCGATCCGCCCGACCATCCGCTTCGCCACTCCGGTGGTGGATGGCTACGGAGTGAAACAGGGGGTGCTGGTGATCAACTACACTCCGGATGAGTATCTGGCGCGAATCGAGGAGATCTTCAAGGATCGGCAGGGTCAGTCGGTGATGCTCAACAGCGAGGGTTACTGGTTGCTGGGTGTGCCCGAGGAGCAGCGCTGGGGCTTTATGTACGGTCGGGAGGACACCTTTGCCAAACGTTGGCCCAAGGTCTGGGCCGCGATCGATTCCACGGACAAGGGCTCGTTCATATCGGATGACGGGGTGTTTGTGTTTCAGAAATCCTTTCCGGTCAACCTGGCGCGGCAGGGAACCCTGGAAAATCTGGAGGCGGACGAATCCCTGGTGCCCGGGGAATCGTCCCGTCTCTACTGGATCTTTCTCTCCCACATCTCCCGGGACACCATTAAGGAGCTGACTGCCAAACGTTCCCTGATTGGGTTCGTCACCTATCTGCTGCTGTTCATCGTAACCGCAGTCATCAGCCTGTTTTTTGCCCGCAATTCGGTTCAGAAAAAGCAGGCCTATCTGCGCCTGCAACAGTTCGCCACCACTGACCCTCTGACCGGGCTGGCCAATCGCCGGGAATTCGAGGCGGTGGCAAGACGGGAGTTCCTCCGGGCGCAGCGATTCCAACGGGATTTCTCGTTCATGATGCTCGACCTGGACCACTTCAAGCGCATCAATGACACCTACGGGCACGGCATCGGTGACGAGGTCCTGAAGCACGTGGTGGATATCTGTGACGAGGCGATTCGCAGCCAGGACTTCCTGGCGCGATACGGGGGTGAGGAGTTCGTGGTGCTGTTACCCGAAACCGATCTGGCCGGGGCCTATCAGTTGGGTGTACGGGTCTGTCAGTGGGTGGCCGACCGGCCTTTCGTATCCGAGGATATCCGCATCACCACCACCGTGAGCATCGGTGTCAGCAGCATCCACGTTACCGATGAACAGGTCACGGATATTCTGCGGCGTGCGGACAATGCGCTTTACGAAGCCAAGCGCAGTGGTCGTAACTGTGTGGTGATTTCGGATCCCTGTGATAAATGGATTGAGGAGGATTTGATCGGGAAGACTAGAAGCTGATGCGCACTGGTGAATGGCGCTCAAAAGAGCGTTTCGCAAGTAAGGGTGCTTTATGCACTTAGCCGTGAAAACAATAATTTCACCTTCGCCTGCTTGCCGGGTAAGGTGCGCTATAAGAGAATTATCGGGATCTTCTGATACAAGATGGCATCATGCTCATCAAGGCTGATATGCGGCGACAGGGTATTAACCCGGCCGTTAAATACAGAGATCGCTATGCGGCGTATGCAATCTTTTGGTGTTCAAAATACTTGCGAACCCGTCCAGGAGTTTT
>JBEVVH010000127.1:0-10265 GCA_040507245.1 Candidatus Thiodiazotropha sp. | reverse complement strand
AAACTCCTGGACGGGTTCGCAAGTATTTTAAACACCAAAAGATTGCATACGCCGCATAGCGATCTCTGTATTTAACGGCCGGGTTAATAGAACTCTTCCTTGAACTCAAGATCCGGCGCGATACCCAGCGGTAGTGAGCGAGACTTGATTCGCTCCTTGATCATGCCGGTCTGCTGCTCTACCAGATAACAGTCCGGCATACCGCAGTTTATAATGGTGATATGGTCGAGTTGATGATCCACCTTGACGAACTGAACGGCGAGAAACATGCCTGAGGGCAGCAGACTGTGCAGTTTATTGTTGATGGCGTAGAGAATCTGTTGCGGAGCAAAACCCTTTGCCGTCATCGAACGAAACGCCTCGGAAGTGGGCAGGGCGCCAAGAGCAGCGGCCAACCCTTGTCCGGTGAAGTCGCCCAGCAGCACGTACAGATCGTGAGACGGGGCGAATGCGGTAAGCATCAGGTCGCCACTGAACACGCTGGCGGGTTTCAACAGGGTGTGGATATGCTCCAGAGCCACATTCCCGGCAACCACGGCCCCACTGAATACCTGCTCCGCAATCTCTTCATCCCGCTGCATGCGGCTGTAGAGCGCGCGGGTATCCTGGTGCAGGGTGCGGATTCGTTCCATCGCCTGCATCTTGGCGGACAGTATGGTTTGACTGTAGGGCTTGGATAGAAAATCGTCGTCGCCGGCCTCGATACAACGGGCCACGGCCCGCTCATCCGACATGGCGGTGAGGAATATCACGGGGATGAAGTGATCTCCGGCCAGTTCCTTGATCTTTTCCGTGGCCAGATAGCCGTCCATCACCGGCATCATCACATCCATGAAAATGATATCCGGTTCATGTTCCTGGAACACCGCAACCGCCTCCGCGCCGTTCTCAGCCTCAATGACCTGATAACCCCGTTTGTTCAGCAGGGCCTTGAGGATCATTCTGTTGGTGATCTCATCCTCGACGATCAGAGCGAGACCATGGGGTTTGATGCGGCTGGGGTCATTCATCGCTGGGCAATCCAAAAGTTCACAGGGTCGTTGTAAATATCCTGCACTAAAGCCAATCCGGGTCGATCTCACAACGCAACAGGACTGCCACGAGTGAGTATAGCCGTGTCCCGGGAGTCCTTGTCTGGTGTGACACAAGCTGCCTATATCACCCAGCTTGAAGTGTTCCATCGCCAGGTGTGGAAAAATTGATACGTGTCGCGGTTGAGAAATCCCGCAGCTGTAGGGAATGGCGTGGATTCCTGGTTCACTGTCCTTGTACAGGAGGGAGCGTAACACGTGCATTATGATTGCCGGGTCCGCCTTGAAACCATTCCAACACAGGCAGAATTACTTAACCGTATATCGAGTATTGGCGGACTGCTGCGCATTTCCTTGAGTGTTATGGGGAAGTCACCGGGCGGAAAACTGACTTTGTGGGGTATGGATTGTTATCATGTCGCTGTATCGGGTCGTCATAAGCGGCACCCTTTGGCGCGGATGCGGGCTTACTTGAGCGTTCAGGAGCACAGATTTGCCAGATGATTCGCTGAAAATCTCCAACCCTTCCGGGGATTGGGTCGTTTTGAGCTTTTTCGGCGACTGGACGTTGGGTTCTCCTGTGTATCCCTGGCCGTCGTTGCAACGGGACCTGGCCGGCCGCAGCGGACTGAAGCGCGTGAGTATCGATACCCAGGGATTGCAGCACTGGGACAGCCGGCTGCTGATCATGCTGAAACAGATTCAAGCCTTCTGCGAACAACAGGGTCTTGTCCTGGAACTCAATCAGGTTCCGGAGGGTATGCAACGCCTGCTGGGTCTGGAGCGCGCGGTCACGGATCGCGATCTGACCCACACTGATCCGCCGGCTGCCGGGATTCTGCATCGTATCGGTACCGGGGTGCTGATCGCCTGGAAGGAGTCTGTCGATTTCACTGAGTTTGCCGGGGAGCTGGTGTTGGCCATGGGCCGTCTGCTCAAAGGCAGAAGCCGCTTCCGCTGGGTCGATTTTTTTCATGCCCTGCAGGCCGCGGGCCCCGAAGCCCTGCCGATCGTGAGCCTCATCGCGATACTCGTTGGGGCGGTGCTGGCATTTGTTGGGGCCATCCAGTTGCAGATGTTCGGCGCCGAGATCTATGTGGCAAATCTCGTGGCGCTGGGGGCGTTCCGTGAAATGGGCGCCATGATGACCGCAATCATCATGGCCGGGCGCACCGGGTCGGCATACGCCGCACAGATCGGAACCATGCAGGTCAACGATGAGTTGGATGCACTTAAGACCTTCGGTATTCCGGTCATCGATTTCCTGGTGCTGCCGAGGGTTCTGGCAATGGTGATCATGATGCCTCTGCTGACGATCTGGGCCAATCTCCTGGGCATCCTCGGAGGGCTGCTGGTGGGTGTTCTGGTGCTGAACCTCTCTCTGCTGGAGTACCTGACCCAGACCCATAACGCGATCGGCTGGGACGATCTGGCGGTGGGTCTTGTGAAAAGCGTGCTGTTCGGTATTGTCATCGCCATGTCAGGCTGCCTGAGGGGGCTGCAGTGTGGCCGTGACTCTTCCGCAGTGGGTCGGGCCACCACCTCTGCGATGGTGACCGCCATCCTGCTGATTGTCATCTGGGATGCCATCACCACTATCCTGTTCAACCGTTTGGGAATCTGATGAACCTGAATCCGCGACAGGACCCTTCCCGCATCAGCGAGACCCATATCGAGGTTCAGGGGTTGACCATGGCATACGGTTCCCGTGTCATCCAGCGGGATCTGAACTTCAGCATCCGCCGGGGGGATGTCTTCATCATCATGGGGGGCAGCGGGTGCGGCAAGAGTACCTTGCTGCGGCACCTGATCGGCCTGAAGCGTCCGGCCCAGGGAAATGTTATTTACGAGGGTGAGTCGTTTTGGGATCTAGACAGCACCGGGCGGCAACGGATCATGCGTCGCATGGGAGTGCTCTACCAGAGTGGGGCGCTGTGGACCCACATGACTCTGGCGGAAAATGTGGCCTTGCCACTGCAGACCTACACCCGGCTGTCGGCATCCGAGATACAGGAACTCGTCTCCTTCAAGCTCAGCCTGGTGGGACTGAAGGGTTTCGAACGTTACTATCCGTCGGAAATCAGTGGGGGCATGCAGAAACGTGCGGGACTGGCCCGGGCCATGGCCCTGGATCCGGAACTGCTGTTCTTCGACGAACCCTCCGCCGGACTTGATCCGGTGAGTGCGAAACGTCTCGACGACCTGATCCTCGAATTGAGCGAAAGCCTGGGTACGACCATCGTCGTGGTGACCCATGAATTGGCAAGTATCTTTGCCATAGGGCATGATGCCATTTTCCTGGATCCAGAGACGAAAACTCTGATTGCACAGGGAAATCCACGGGAGTTGCGGGATAGTTCCCGGGATCCCAAGGTGCGGGAATTTCTCTCCCGCGGTGAAGAGGGAGGATAAGATCAGTATGCCATCCAAGGTCAGTCCGACACTCATAGGATCTTTCGTGCTGGCGAGTCTGGTGCTGGGCCTGGGGGTGATATTCCTGTTTTCCGGCAGCAAACTCTCCCATGAGGCAACCCGTTTCATCGTCTATTTCGAGGGTGATGTGAAAGGCCTCCAGGTGGGGTCGCCGGTCAACTTTCGAGGCGTCAAAGTCGGTCAGGTTGAACGCATGTCGATCACCTACTCGAGGGATACCCAGACCTTTCGCATTCCGGTCATTATCGGCATCGAGGATGAACGGGTTAAGGTCGATGGTGTGATGACCGACGAAGTGGGCAAGCTGGACCTGAAAGACCTGATCCAGCAGGGTTTGCGCGCCCGCCTCAACCTGCAGAGCCTGGTGACGGGCAAACTGGAGATCGAACTCGATTTTCAGCCGAATACCCCGATCCGCCTGGTAGACACCAACGAACCCTATCCGGAGATTCCCACGGTTCAGTCGGGAATGGAGAAAATAGCAACCGCGATCGAGCAGTTACCCATCGAGCGCATCACCCGTCGCCTCTCGGAAATGCTTGATAACATAGATCAATTGGCGGAGCAGGGGGATTTCAAACGCTTTATCGGTGCCATGATTCGCATTGCCGATCGTCTCGACAGCGTTACCGAAGTGCTGAATCAGCAGGCTCCGCAGATTCTCGAGAACAGCAGCCTGACTCTGAAACAGGCTCAACTGAGCCTGAATGAAATCCGCCAGACTGCCGTGCAGACTCAGGCGCTGATCGCCGGGATGGAGACGGATCTCGCCAGGGCTTTCGATAACTGGGATAAAACCCTGGCCAGCGGTGACCAGACCTTCCGCCAGGTGGGTGATGTTGCGAATTCCGCGAATCAGTTGCTCAAAGAGGATTCCGAAGTGGTGCAACAGATGAAAGCGGCACTGCGGGAACTGGGCGCCGCAGCGCGCTCCATCCGTATCATGTCCGAGTATCTGGAGCGCCATCCCGAAGCACTGATCAGGGGTAAACAGTAACCGATGAAACCATCTCAACACATCCACGGGCTTGCCCTGTCGCTGCTTGTGATTCTCCTGGCAGGCTGTGCCAGTCCCTCCCAACCCACCCGGTTTTACCGCATGGACAACGCGGTACCCGGCGTGCAGTCCCAGGATCTGCTGCCTGAGTCGAAGCGGCTCATGATCGGTGTGGATCAGGTCTCTGTTGCGGCCTATCTGGATCGTCCGCAGATTGTCCAGCGTCTCACTGAACACCGCTTGAAACTTCACGAGTTCGACCAGTGGGCGGGATCGTTTCAGGATAATCTGAGAGTCACTTTGGGCGAGTCATTGCAGCAGGCCCTGCCTGATCGGCAGGTCATTACCGCCCCCTGGCCCGGCAACCTGCAGCCCGACTATCGGCTCAGTTTGATGATCCAGCAGTTTGACTGGGTGGAAGACCGGATCATCGTGCGAGGCACCTGGAGCGTGATTCGTGAGACAACCCGCAATCTGGTGATTCTGCAGCGGGTCAGTTTCGAGGAGCCGTTGCAGGGTTCGGATATCGATGCGGTTGTCAGCGCCGCCAAGCGCAGTGTTGATCGTTGGGCCCGGATGGCTGCGCAACGCATTCAAGGTGAAATCGCCCCGTTATAGGAGACTCCACCGGGTTGCCCGCAATACGGGATTGCCCTGCTGAGCGTGCATTGACCGCCTCGTCAATTGGGTGACGGAATGTTCTCCTGGGCAGGCACTTCAGGTGCGGGATCCACGGTGGGGACCGGCTCGATGACCGGTATCTCATAGCGTTCGGCCACTGCGATGATGCCCAGAACCGGGTGGTCGAGATAGTTCAGCTGGCCGCTGCGCATCCGGCGCGTCTCCTGCATCCGGTACCCCTGATATGCCGGCGGGTAGGTCAGACCCTGCTGAGCGCCCGCCTCATACTCGGCAGGCAGACGCAACAGAATATCCGCTTCCATGTGCAGGTATCTTTTCAGTCCGAAACTCACCCGGCCTTCCAGCTTGGGCAGTCCACTGCCGTCATCCGACGCCAGACTGAAGTAGACCGGCTCGGCCTGCTCCGGTGCGTGGACCGGTTGGCGCCAGGCCATTAGATAGAGCGGCCGGTAGTCCCTGGACCTGCGCAGGGTTTGCCAGGTATCTGCCAACTGTTGATCCTCTGCCGGCAGCTGAACGAAGGGAATTGCCTGGTCGTTGACCACCGCGGATCCCCTGGACAGGTAGACTGCCCCGTCCTGCGATGGCTCGCCAGGATCCATGGGCCAGTGTTCAGTGGATCCCGCACCCGCTGCGATGCGCTGAAAAACCAGAACCTCGAACTGGTACCAGGGTGCATCCCCCGCATCGTCCTGTGCTGCGGCCAGGCCAGGCAGGATGAGAATTAACCACAAGAGGAGTCGAGTTCGTGTCATTGCGCTACCTGCTTCTCAAGACCGTGTTCAGTCGGGTTTCCAATCGCTCCGCACAGGCTATGGCTTGTGACGCCACTGAATGCGCGGGCAGGCGTGGTGTAATCCTGTGGCTACCCGACTTCTAAATACCTGTTTCTTCGCCCGACGGGTTGCCATGCAGTCAACCTGGAAAATGGGCGATTCCGCGTAAACATCCATTCAGTCTACCAGGATGTCGAGCAGTTCATGAATCTTTTTCACCCGTGCCTCAGGGGCCTCCATTGCGACCAGATAGCGGAGTTTGTCGCCCCCTTCGAGGCGATATTTTTGCGGCTGTTGCTGAATCAGCATGATCAGCCGGGTCGGGTCCAATTTCGGCGTTTCATCGAACAGCAGCCGGCCGCCTTTCGGTCCCGCTTCGATCTTCCGGATGCCCAGGGGATGTGCCCGGAGCTTCAGCTCGGTGATCGCAAACAGATTCTTCGCGGGTTCCGGCAGCAATCCGAAACGGTCGATCATCTCCACCTGCAACTCGCGCAGCTCACCGCTGTCCCTGGCACTCGCGATACGCTTGTAGAGCACCAGACGGCTATGCACATCCGGCAGATAATCCTCGGGCAACAGGGCAGGGATGTTGAGTTCGATCTCCGTGCCGTGGTCCAGGGGCCGGTCCAGTTCCGGCTGGCGTCCCGACTTCAAAGCGCTGACCGCACGCTCCAGAAGTTCGGTGTAGAGGGAGAAACCGATTTCGTGGATCTGCCCACTCTGCTCCTCACCCAGCAATTCCCCGGCGCCGCGGATCTCCAGGTCATGGGTAGCCAGGGTGAAACCGGCACCCAGATCTTCCAGGGATTCGATGGCCTCCAGACGTTTCTTGGCATCAGAGGTCATGCTCCCGGGAGGAGGCGCGAGCAGATAGGCATAGGCCCGGTGGTGCGAGCGACCCACCCGGCCGCGGATCTGGTGCAGTTGGGCCAGTCCCAGTTTGTCGGCGCGATTGATGATGATGGTGTTGGCGGTGGGCACGTCGATACCGCTCTCCACGATCGTGGTGCACACCAGCAGGCTGAAACGCTGATGATAAAAATCGCGCATGATGCCTTCGAGCTGACGCTCCCGCATCTGACCATGCGCGATCTGCAGGCGCATTCCGGGCATCAGGGTTTCCAGACGCTGCGCCATGTTTTCGATGGTGTTGACCTCGTTGTGCAGGAAATAGATCTGTCCGCCGCGCTTGAGTTCACGCTGGATCGCCTCGCGGATCAGGTTGTCGTTCCACTGGCTGACGAAGGTCTTGACCGGGTGGCGCAGGGCAGGGGGGGTGGCGATGATGGAGAGATCGCGCATCCCCGACATCGCCATGTTGAGGGTGCGGGGAATCGGCGTCGCGGTCAGGGTCAACAGGTCGACCTCGCTGCGCAACGCCTTCAAGCGCTCCTTGTGCCGCACACCGAAGCGATGTTCCTCATCGATGATCACCAGTCCCAGATTATGGAACTTCACCCCCTCCGAGAGGAGCTTGTGGGTACCGACCACGATGTCGATCTTGCCCGCGGCCAGGCCATCGAGCACCTGTTGCTGCTGTTTGCCGGTGCGGAACCTGGACAGGCTCTCTACCCGGATCGGCCAGTCGGCAAACCGATCCGAAAAATTCTGGTAGTGCTGCTGGGCCAGCAGGGTGGTGGGTACCAGCACCACGACCTGGCGATTCCCCTGGGTGGCCACGAATGCGGCACGCATTGCGACCTCGGTCTTGCCGAATCCCACATCGCCGCAAACCACCCGGTCCATCGGTTGGGGCGAGGTCATGTCCTGCAGTACCGCTTCGATGGTCTGCTGTTGATCCGGGGTTTCCTCAAATTCAAAAGAGGCGGCGAATGCCTGGTATTCCGCATCCGGTGATGGAAAAGCGACACCCTGTCGCGCAGCACGGCGGGCGTAGATCTCCAGCAGTTCGGCAGCGACATCACGGATCTGCTTGGCTGCCTTGCGCTTGATCTTTTCCCATTGATCCCCGCCCAGGCGATGCAGAGGCGCCTGCTCCGGAGAGGCCCCGGCATAGCGGCTGATCAGATGCAGGGAGGAGACCGGCACATAGAGTTTGTCCCCCTTGGCATACTCGAGGGTGAGAAATTCTGTGGTTTGTCCTCCCACCTCCAGGGTCTGCAACCCCAGATAACGTCCGACGCCATGATCTTCATGCACCACAGGCGCACCAATGTGCAGTTCGGTGAGGTTGCGGACAATCTGGTCGGGATCCTGGCTGACCTTGCGGCGCCGACGTTCCTGACGCACCCGCTCACCATAGAGCTGGGTCTCTGTGATCAGGGCGATGCCCGGATCCTCAAGCCACAGGCCCTGCTCCAGGGGAGCGACACACAGAGCGAGTGGTTGATCGCCTTGTAGAAAATCCTCCCAGGTGCTTGTTGCTTTCACCCCTATGCCCAGGTCTCTCAGCGCACTTTGCAGCAACTCGCGACGTCCTGCGCCTTCTGCAATGAACAGGATTCGCTTGTGATCCGGAGGGCCATCGATGAAGCTTTTCAGTGCCTGGGCAGGGGTTTTGCTGCGCGCCTGAAAGGCCACCGGCGGTGGTACCCGGGTTGCGTAATTGACCGGCTCGGCATAGCCCTTGGCACGGGAGGCCACCGCCGTGGTGCTGATCGTGACCAGATTGCGCTCCTTGATCCGGGCGACCAGTTCATCCTCACTCAGATAAAGGATCTGCGGCGGGAGTATAGGACGCTCGATATCGTAACGACGTTCCTCGTAGCGCTGCTTCACATCCTCCAGAAAACGACCTGACTGTTCCCGCGTCTCCTCGAACTGAATCAGCATGTGCTGATCCGGCAGGTAGTCGAACAGGGTCATGGTCTGCTCGAAAAACAGGGGCAGGTAGTATTCCAGACCACTGGGCACCCGGCCGTCTGAGACGTCCTGGTAGATCAGGCTTTTCTGCAGATCCCCCTCGAACCGCATACGGTAGTTGCGTCGGAATTGTCCGATACCGGCTTCATCCAGTGGGAATTCCCGGGCCGGCAGGAGTTCGATGCGTGGGATTTTTTCATCCGAGCGCTGGGACTCCGGATCAAAGGTGCGAATGGTATCGACTTCATCGTCGAACAGGTCGATGCGAAAGGGTTGCTGGCTGCCCATGGGGAATATGTCCAGCAGTGATCCGCGCACTGCAAATTCACCATGGGAGAAGACTTGCGATACGCATTGGTAGCCGCCCTGTTCCAGACGCAGGCGAATCTCCCCGATATTCAATCGCTGTCCGGTTTCAACGATCAGGCAGTGGGCATCCAGAAACTCCCTGGGCGGCAGGCGCTGCATCAGGGTGGAGACCGGTGTGACCAGCAGCCCGCGACTCATCTGGAGTAACCGGTTCAGGGTCAGCAGGCGCTGCGAAATCAACTCGGGAAGGGGGGAGAACAGATCGTATGGCAGGGTTTCCCAGTCCGGGAAGTTGATCACGGGTATCTTCGGATCGTTGAGAAAAAAGGCCAATTCCCGTTCCAGGCGGGATGCGGACTGCATATCTGGCGTCACAACCAGGATCAGCCCCGAAAAATCGCGCGCAGCATTGGCGATGGCCAGCGAGGCACTGCATCCGTGCAAGCCACCCCATTGCAGACGTTCCCCTGATGTATGTGGCAGTGTGGGTGAAAGAGGTGACTGGGTAGCGTCGGCTGAATGATTCATGGGAAATTATTAGGTACATCACAAAGCCCCGATTCTCTCACATCTGTCGCATTCGGTCAGGTGCCAGGATCATGCTGTTGCAACCCCATGATCTCAGCAATTTGCTCACTGGATAGGTATCGTCAAAATCCACTCAAGTCGTGTAGGATGTGTCAATGCTGGATGGGTAAATTACACATATATAGTCCCTCAGAATGAAAGATAAACTTGAAAAAATCGGTTGGCGAGAATGGGTCAGCCTGCCGGAACTGGGCATTCACCACATCAAAGCCAAGATCGATACCGGCGCTCGCACCTCGGCCTTGCATGCCTTCGCCCTGGAGACCTATACAGAAGGCGAAAAATCCCTGATACGATTTGGTATTCATCCGTTGCAGAAAAATACTGAGTTCGAGCTTTGGTGTACGGCCGAGGTCATCGATGAGCGAGTGGTCTCGGATTCTGGTGGGCATCAGGAAAAGCGCTATGTGATCGAGACCTATGCCCAGTTGGGGAAAGTACACTGGCCGATCGAGATGACTTTGACCAACCGGGATTCCATGAAATTTCGCATGCTGCTGGGGCGTACCGCCATGGCGGGACGTTTCATGGTGGATCCGGCTTCGTCGTATCTGTGTGGGAAACCTGCCAAATCCCTCGCTGCCAGCCAGGGAAAGCGAAGCGAAGGCTGGTAGTCCCCGGTAGTCGCGAGGCGATACTGGAAACCCGACGAGCCGTAGGCGC